>DASTLK010000790.1:0-2730 GCA_035715025.1 Vicinamibacteria bacterium | reverse complement strand
TCGGCCAGACGGGGCGCGGGCAGGGCCGTCCCCATGTTCTGCACGGACGTGATCCCGAGCTTGAGCGCCTCCTGCACGTAACGGCGGACGTTGGCCACCGCGTCCGCGGGCGGGACGCGCTCCCCCAGCTTGCGCTTGAGGCGCACCAAAGCGTACTCGTGGGCGATCCCATTGAGCTGAGGCGTGCCGCGCACGCGTCCAAACCATCCGCCGGGCGGATCCGGCTCCTCGTCCGTGACCCCCAACGCGCGCAGCGCCGCCGTGTTGAGAAGGCCGCCGTGCCCGGTCCACCCGGACAGAAGCACGGGATGGTTCGGGGTGACGGGATCGAGGGTGGCCCGCGTGGCCGCGGGATCGTCGAGCACGCGCACACCGATCTCGCCGCGCAGCCAGGTCCCCGTGGGTGCGCGGGCCGCCTCGGTGGCCAGCACCTTCAGGACGTCCCCCAGCGGCGGATCGTTCGAGCCCAGGGCCAGGCTCACCCCGGGCCCGAGGCCGGGGCCCACATGGGTGTGCGCGTCGTTGAATCCGGGCACCACCACGCGCCGCTGCAGCTCGATGACGCGCGTCCCCGAACCGGCCAGGGCCCTCACTTCCGCGGAAGAGCCGACGGCGACGATGCGCTCGCCGGCAATGGCCAGCGCCTCCGCCCACGGCCGCGCGGGATCCGCGGTGAAGACCTTGCCCCCGGCCAGGATGAGGTCCGGCTTGTCGGCCGCCACGGCCGGGGCCGCGCCCGCCGCGGCGAAGAGGGCCGCGGGAAGGATCCAGGCCGACCGGATCGTCGCCGCCGGCCTACGCGCGCGCGGCCGCGCGGCCGTCCGCGGGGGCCGACCGGAGCCGGAAGACACGCAGGTCGATCTCTTCATCGATCAGCCTCTGGAAATCCGGCGCGGACAGGGCCCCGATCTCGTGGCCGCTGCGGTGCTCGATCGCCTCGATCGCGCTGACCCAGACGCGCTCGCGCCGCGCCGTCTCGTCCCCGTCGCGCAGGCGCCCGAACTCCTGCACGTACCGGTTGTGGCGGCAGAGCATGCGGAAGGCGTGCTCCGTGTTCGGGCGCCGGATGGGCAGGCCCAGGAGGCGGACGTCGTTGCCCACGCCGTGAATGGGCTGTCCCCACTCGCCGTAGGCGCCGAAGATGGTGCCCAGCTTCTCGAGGGCGCTGGCCAGCTTGGGTTCCTTGAGCCAGGTGAGGGTGGCCTTCACCAGGGGCAGGGTGACGTTGCGGTAGAGCGTGGGGTCGGACAGGCGCACGTTGGCCCCCAGCTCCTCGCGCGTGATGCGCACCATGTCCGCGGACCGGATCCGGTTGTCGGTGGCGAGGTGGATGCGGTTGCCGATGGCTTCGGGCACGGTGAGCGCGGCCAGGATTCCCGCCACCACCCGGTCCACCGGGACCAGGTTCAGCTCCGCCGCCTCGTCACCGGGGAATCCCAGGGCCACCATCGCGACGAGTCGCGCGCGCAGCTTCTCCCCCAGCTCGCCTTCCGCCCGGTCGATCGCCTCCTTGGCGCGCCCGAAGGCGTTGATGGGCGCGTTCACGACCTTCGTGTCGCCGCGGTTGTTCCCGGTGCGCGAGTCGCCGATCACGATCGAGGGCAGGAGCTGGGTCACGCGCAGTCCTTCCTCGATGAGGAACCGGTCGGTCTCGATCGACGCCATGGCCTTCGTGAGCTCGTAGAAGTTGTTGTAGAAGTGCCGGGGGAAGACGAGCGCGTTCTCCTGGGCGATGGAGCGGCGCTTGCGGCCGTGGATGTACGAGGTCTCGATGGCCACGTGGCCCACGAACGCGGCGCCCGGCGTCTGCTGCACGGCCAGGGAGAAGGCCAGCGCATTGCGGCAGCCGAGGACGTTGGCCCGGAACGAGTTCTCGTAGGTGTCGTCGAAGGCGACGCTGGCCGCGCAGTGGACGACGTGGGTGAGGACGGGGCGCAGCCGCGCCAGCTCGTCCGCATCGATGCCGAGGTCCGGCTTCTCGATATCGCCGGCCACGAAGCGGTACTTCCTGGCCTTCGCGCCCGTGATGTGCAGGCGTTTCAGGAGGACCGCGCCGCGCTGGGCCGGGCTGAGGACCTTGAGGACCTCCTTCGTCTTGTGATCGCGGATGGTTTCCGGCCGCACCACGGCCACGATCTCTTCGATGCGGCGGTCCTCCGCGGCCTGGGAGAGGGCCTCCTTGCCCAGGAAGCCGGTGGCGCCCGTGAGCAGGACCCGGAGCCGCGGGCGGCGGCCGCGGGCGCGCAGCAGGGTCCGCGCCTCGCGCTGCAGGCGCTCCACGCGGGCCTTCACTTCCTTCTCCGACAGATGCGTGAACTCGCGGAACTTGAAGGAGACGTCGCGGTTGACCACGCCCATCACCTTCTTGGCCAGGTGCTCGACGGCCGGGTTGCGCACGGCCGCGCCCGCCATCTCGGCCGCGCCGGCACCGAACGCGTTGACGCGCCGCAGCGTGCTCTCGACCAGGCGCTCGCGCCCCGTGAGCTGGAGGAGGCGGCTGCCCAGGAACTGGGCGATCACCTCCACCGGGTGCTGGTCGCGGTGAGCGTGCACGAGCAGCTCGTCGGGCTCGATGGGGCCGGGCAGCTCGTGCCCGGAGCGCCGATCGACGCGGGCGATGTAGCGCGAGGGAGAGATGTCGTGGGCGGGATCGGGCGGGGTCTCGCGTGGACGCGCCGCTTTCTTGCGGGTCGCCTTCGCGCGCCGAGCCGCGGGCGCCTTGGTCTCGCG
>DASTLK010000789.1:0-3887 GCA_035715025.1 Vicinamibacteria bacterium | reverse complement strand
GACGCGGGCGGCGACTGCGGCCACGTAGGAGGGCACCAGAGGCACGTCCTCGAGGGTGACGCCACGCGTGTCGCCGCGCAGGGCCCGCCGCGCTCGTGCGCGCGGGGAGAGCGAGACCGCGCCCATGCGCGCCGCGGCGTCCGGCCCCTTGTCACGGAAGAACACCCAGACCTTCTGCGCCGCGCCCGGCCGCTCGCCGAGCGCGGCGGCCAGGGCCGTCGAGTGCTTGGAGTCCTGCGCGAGGGTCACGGGCACCGCCACGCGGACGGCGAAGAACGCGCTCGCGAAGAACAGGCCGGCGAGGACACCCAGGCGGACGCGCATGGCGATCTATTGTCGCGCCATTCGTGGCTGACTGGCATCACGCCCCGCCCGGCGACTGAAAACCGTGCGCCTCTGGTTGCGACCCGTGCGCCTCGGAAACCACGGAAGTACCGCCAGGGCCGAAGACTCGCTCTGCCTCGTATTGGTTGTGGCGCCGACAGCGAAGCGAGATGTTCTCGACGGTTGCCAATCCTCCCAGCGCATAGGGCCGAATGTGATGGAGCTCCAGGAAAGTGCGTTCGGTGCACCGGTGTCCGTCGGGGGCGACGAAGCCGCACTGGCCGCCGTCACGCCGCCAGACCCCGCGCTGGACCTCCCTTGGGACATCCCGCGAAGGAACAATCGGTGTTCGAAGCTCCCTATCCGTCCCGGGACGGATAGGACGACGTGCCCGCGGCTTCGCCGCCGCCCCCAACTTCGCTTTCTCGACCTTCTCGAGCAGCAGGGTGACGGCGCGGTCGAAGATCGCGGCCGGATCGCCGTCCGGGATCTCGCGGCGGAGAAGGTCCTGCACGCGCCGTAGCTTGTCGTGGCTCTCCTTGCCGATCGTGAACTGGACGCGATAGCGCTCCGGCGAGGTGGTCTCGATGATCGGACGGCGGGTGGCCACGAGCGGCGGTGGAGCGCTGATAGGCGGCACAGGTTGGGAGGGCAGACCGCTATTGGTCTCGACGCGTGTCCCTGGCGAGGTAGGCGTGGGCGCCGCCGTTGGGACCTTCCGGACGGAAGAGGGGACATCAGGCCGCGGCGCCAACTCCGCGACCAGGGCCTCGATCTCCCGCCGGCGTCGGCCACAGGCCCTGGCGAGGACGGCCTCGTGGTTCTCAGGCGTGAGGTGCGGGCGCAGCAGCCGAACGGAGGTCAGGGACATCGCGCCCGAGGCGAGGTGGTCGAGGATCACGGGAAAACTCCGGCACGCTCGAGCGGCGTGGATACGGTTGCAGGCGGCGTCCTCGGAGAGCCGGAGCACCTGCGTGCAGTAATCGAAGAGCGAACCGTAGCCTCCGGCGGCGTACAGAGACGGTCGGTCGTCGAGCGCGGCCAGGTGGGCCACGAGCTCGGCCGTCGCCTCTCTCTCCTTGCCGGCGAGCGCGCCGACACGCGCGAGGAGATCCCGATCCGAGAGGCCAGACGCGAAAGCGAGCATGTTCGTATTCATGTGCCTTGTTTATCACGGTGATTTTCGCGCCTCGGCGATGGCCCTGGAGTGCGGCAGGGGCGTCGCGTTGCGCTGGGTTCCGCGCGCATGACTCCTTGCTGCGGGAACAGCGCGGAGCGGCGAGTGAGCCGTTCCAGCCGCGATTGTGGAAGAGCGTCTGAACGGGAACGAGCCGCGTGCTCTGAAACCGGGGTCCGAAAGTGTGGCGCTACGAAAAAAATCTCGGCCGCCGCTGCGCCGCGGCCGAACCGCGCGCCGTCAAGGAGCGAACGGACACGACGATTCGCGCGGTCAACAGACAGAGGCTCGCGGCCAGATGGTCCTCGACGGAGCTGCCGCCCCTACCCCAGCGCCACCCGCCGCAGCGGCCGCCATCGGTACCGGCACTGCTCGAGGTGCAGCACCGAGTCCAGCTCGCCGACCCCGCGACCCAGGGGACCGGAGTCGAAGTACTCGCTGTAGACGTTCTGCGGCTCCACGAAGCGCGCGTTCCAGGGATCGCGGTCGATGGTGAGGATGTACAGATGCCCCTGCTCGGCATCGACCCCGAGCGCGTCGTAGCACTCGACCAGCGGCTCGTGCAGCTCGTCGAGCGATGCCCAGCACGATCGTGACGGCGGGCTCTCGCGCGGGCGCGTGTCCACGACCGACACCAGCCGGCCGTCCGGAGACCCGGGCTCGGGATCGACGCCGACGGTCAGGCGATCTCCGTCGCGCAGCATGACCATGTCCGCCGCCCCGAAGTCGTGGAACTTGAATTCGGCCAGCGCGTTTCCCACCGCGCGCATGACCGGGTGGTTGGTCTCGCTGCGCACGAAATAGCCGCCGCGGCGCCAGTCGCCTTCCGGATCGCGGTAGCGGACGGCGGCCCGGTAGCTCACCTGGTAGAAACAAGTCCCGAAGAGCGAAGGGATCCCCGGCGGACGCATGTCGCGGAGCGACGACATGAGGATCTGGACCCAGCCGTGACCCTTGTGGATCTCGGGCTCGAGGGGCGGGGGCAGGAGCGGCGCCAGCGCCTTCGCGTCCACGCGGTAGTTGAGGGAGAGCGCATCGATCCAGCACGTCTGCACGGCGGTGAGCCAGGGGATGGACGGGCACTGCTCCTGCTCGGGCAGGGGAGGGCTCGGGTCGAGCGCACGCTCGATCTCGGCGTGCAGCTCCAGCAGCGCGAGGATCCCCGAGGGGGAGAGCTCGAGCCGGCTCTCGCGAGCGCTCACGCGGCCGGAGTCCTGCAAGGCCTGCAGCACGCGCGACGCGTCGGGGGCGCGGACGCCGGCCTCGTCGAGCGCGCGCAGCAGGTCCGAGCGCTCCATGCCGACGCGGGACGCGGCGAGCGCGCCGAGGATGGCCAGCCGGACGGAGTCCATGGCGGTGGCCTCAGACCAGCCGGGCTTCGGCTCCCGTGGCCAGGCGGCGCTTCCGCTGCGCGTGCAGGGTGGCGCCGGCGACGAACTGGACGACTCCCCACGTGATGCCCAGGATGATGAACTGCCACCTCGGAAAGGCGCCGATGGCCACCGCCGCCACCGCGAAGAGGGCGGCGCCCAGGAACCACCGCTTGCCCATCATCCCGCCCATCATGGCGAACGCGTAGGCGGACAGGACGGCGACGAACAGCCCGAGCTGATCGACGCGAAAACCGAGCAGGTAGTCGGCCACCGTGGCCAGGAGGGCGGCGCCGACGAACGTCGTCCAGATGAGCCAGATCATGCTCTCGAAGAACGTCCAGGCGCCGGCCTCGTGCGACTTGAGCAGGAAGACCGCGGTCAGGTTCACGGGGAGGATGACGGCCCACAGCATCACGTACGCCCAGGGCGACTCGTAACCGCGCCACATGAGGATGTTGGTGCCGATGAAGCCGAGGCCGTTGGTGAAGCCGTGGACCATCCAGATGAGGCCCCAGTTCTGCAGGGTGGTGTCGTCGCGCGCCTGACCGACGACGCGGCGCAGCAGCTCGAGGGCCTGAACGGCCTGCTCGCGGTCCATGTGGAGAGAGGAGGATACACTCTCTTCTTCCGAGGAGGCTCTCGCATGATGCGCCGCTGGCCCGCCGTCGCGTGCGTCCTTGGCCTCTCCGCCGCGCCGGCCGCGGCCGCCCCGCGGCGACTGGAGAGCGCCGACTACTACAAGATGCGCGCGGTCACCTCCGTTCAAGTCTCCCCGGACGGCGCGCGCGCCGCCTACACGGTGCAGACCAACGACGGACCCGGACGGCCGCGCACGCAGCTCTGGGTGATGGCGCTGCCGGACGGCACGCCGGTGCAGGTTGGGGGACCCGACGGCCGTGGATCCGATCCCTCCTGGTCGCCGGATGGGCGGTGGATCGCCTACGCGGGCGCCCGCGGAGAGAAGGACGCGCTCATGATCGCGCCCGCGGACGGCGGCGCCCCCCGGGCGCTCG
>DASTLK010000788.1:0-8306 GCA_035715025.1 Vicinamibacteria bacterium | reverse complement strand
GGGTACAGCTGGTGCGGTCCCGCGCATCAGGTGAGGAGCGCCGTCGAGAACGCGCTGCGCGCCAACGGCCTGCTCCCGAGCCCAACGGTGGCCAGAGCAGCCGCGCTCGCATCCTGAGGATCTGCTGACCGCAGAGCACGGCGGCGACGCGCAGCGGCGGCGACGCGCGAGGGGGGTTTGCAGGGGGGGTTCGCGAACGCCCATCGCGAATGGAGCGTGAGTGCCCCCCCTGCCTTAATTACGACGTTGCCGGCGCCGCCTGTCTGACCGAGAGTGGAGTCTCGACCGGCGCCGCCAGCGCCTTCGCGACGATGGCTTCCTGCTCCGCCACGTGCACCTTGTGCGAGCCCGAAGCGGGGCTCGCGCTCTCCTCGCGGCCGACGTAGCGCACGGCGCGCCGCGCGTCGCGCAGGGCGCCGTCCAGGAACTGCTCGCGGATGAAGCGCCAGGCGCCCATGTTGCGCGGCTCCTCCTGCGCCCACACCAGCTCCGCCGAGGGTGAGTACCGCGAGAACACGCGCGTGAGCTCGGCGGCCGGGAACGGGTAGAACTGCTCGAGGCGGACGAGGGCGACGTCGTCCTTCTTCTGGTCCTCCCGCGCCTTGAGCAGGTCGTAGTAGAGCTTGCCCGAGACCATCACGATCCGGCGTACTCGCGCCGCCGCCGCCGCGGCATCGTCGAGCACGGGCTCGAAGCGTCCCTCCGCCAGCTCCTGGAGCCCCGACACGCAGCGCGGATGGCGGAGCAGGCTCTTCGGGGTGAAGACGATCAGGGGCTTCTCCACCGGATCGCGGCCCTGGCGGCGCAGCAGGTGGAAGTACGAGGCGGGCGTCGAGGGATACGACACGCGCATGTTGTCCTCGGCGCAGAGGGTGAGGAACCGCTCGATGCGCGCGCTCGAGTGCTCCGGCCCTTGCCCCTCGTGCCCGTGAGGCAGGAGCAGCACGAGGCCGTGGGGCTGGCCCCACTTCTCCTCCGAGCCGGCCAGGAACTGGTCCACGATGACCTGGGCGCCGTTGAAGAAGTCGCCGAACTGCGCCTCCCACATCACGAGGGCGCGATGCTCGGCCACCGCGTAGCCGAACTCGAAGCCCATCACCGCCGCTTCCGAGAGCAGGCTGTCGTGCACCTCGAAACGGACGCCCGCGGGGGCGAGAGCCGAAAGGGGCGCGTACTCCTTGCCCGTGCGCACGTCGTAGAAGACGGCGTGGCGCTGCGAGAACGTGCCGCGGCCGGAATCCTGGCCGCTCAGCCGCACGGGCACGCCCTCCAGGAGCAGGGTGCCCCAGGCCAGCGACTCCGCGCTGGCCCAGTCCACCTCGCCCTTGCCCTCGAGCAGCTCCGCGCGCCGGCGCAGGAACGGCATCAGCTTGGGATGGATCTCGAACCCGTCGGGCCCGGTGCTCAGCGCCTTGAGCGTGGTGCGCAGCCGCCCCCACATCGCGGAGGCATCCACGGGCGCGGGCGTGACCGGCGCCCGGCGCGCGATCTGGGCGAGCGAGCCGCTCTCCCCCTCGCGCTGCATCTGGGTCTTCTTCTCCGCCCAGAGCCGGTCGAGCTCCTCGCGCGTGATGACGCCCGTGCGCACGAGGTGCTCGCCGTAGAGCTGCGCGACCGACGTGTGGTTCTTGATCTTGGCGTACATGAGCGGCTGCGTGTAGCTGGGCTCGTCCGTCTCGTTGTGGCCCCAGCGCCGGTAGCCGAACATGTCGATCACGACGTCGCGCTTGTAGCGCTGCCGGTACTCGAAGGACAGGGCGGCCACGTGCCACACCGCCTCCGGGTCGTCGCCGTTGACGTGGAAGATCGGGGCCTGGACCATCTTCGCCACGTCCGTCGCGTAGGTGGACGAGCGTGCTTCCGTGGGCGAGGTGGTGAACCCGATCTGGTTGTTGATCACGACATGCACGGTGCCGCCCGTCGCGTAGCCCTCGAGGCCGGCCAGGTTCAGGGTCTCCGCCACGATGCCCTGTCCAGCGAAGGCGGCGTCACCGTGGAGGAGGACGGGCAGGACGAGCGACCGGTGATCGTCGGCGATGGCATCCTGCTTGGCGCGCACCATGCCTTCCACCACGGGATCGACCCATTCGAGATGGCTCGGGTTCGGGGCCAGGGTGACCGCCATCGTCTCCCCCGTGTCCGCGTCGTGCACGCCCGTCGCGCCCAGGTGGTACTTCACGTCGCCGGAGCCCTGGACGTTCTGCGGGTCCACGTCCCCCTCGAACTCGGAGAAGATCTGGGCCAGCGGCTTGCCCACCGTGTTCGCGAGCACGTTCAAGCGGCCGCGGTGGGCCATGCCCATCACGACCTCGCGCACGCCCGAGCGGGCGGCGTCGGAGAGGACGCGGTCCAGGAGCGGGATGGTGGACTCGCAGCCCTCCAGCGAGAAGCGCTTGTGCCCGATGTACTTGGTATGCAGGAAGCGCTCGAAGCTCTCCGCCTCCACCAGCTTCTCCACGATGCGCCGGCGCGCGGCCGTGTCCAGGGGCATGCGGTTCCGGCAGGACTCCATGCGCACCTGCAGCCAGGCCTTGCGCTCCCGATCGGCGATGAACATGTACTCGACGCCGATGGTCGCGCAGTACGTGTCGCGCAGGATCTCCAGGATCTCGCGCAGGGTGAGGCGGTCGGTGCCGGCGAGCCCGTTGGTGATGAACTCGCGGTCGAGGTCCCAGATGGTGAGGCCGTAGGTCGCGGGATCCAGGTCCTTGTGCGGGGCCCGCGTGGAGTCCAGGGGGTCGAGATCGGCCACGAGGTGGCCGCGCACGCGGTAGGCGTTGATGAGCTGCAGGACGCGGGCCTGCTTCTCGATCTCTTCCTTGCTCCCGGCGGGGCCGAAGAGGCCGGGGTTCTCGTCGATCTCCCACTTGATGGGCCGATGCGGGACCTTGAGGTCCTCGAAGATCCGCTCGTAGAAGCTGTCCTCGCCACGGAGCAACTCCTCCATGCGCGCGAGGAAGAGCCCCGACTCCGCGCCCTGGATGATGCGGTGGTCGTAGGTCGACGTCACCGTCATCACCTTGCTGATGCCCAGGAGGGAAAGGGTGCGCGGCGCCATCGACCGGTACTCGGGCGGATAGTCCAGCGCGCCCGTGGCCACGATGAGGCCCTGCCCGGGCATGAGCCGCGGCGCGCTCGCGCTGGTGCCGACGGTGCCGGGATTGGTCAGGGAGACGGTGGTGCCCATGAAGTCGTCGGGCGAGATCGTGGCCTTGCGCGCGCGCGCGACCAGCTCGTCGAAGGCCTTCACGAACTGCGCGAAGTCCATGCGCCCGGCGTCCTTGATGTTGGGGACGAGCAGCGTGCGCGAGCCGTCCTTCTTCTGGACGTCCACCGCGATGCCGAGCCGGACCTGGTCGCGCTGGATGCGGTGGGCCTGGCCCTCCAGCTCCGCGTAGGCGTCGTTGAGACGCGGGAAGGTGTCCAGGGCGCGCACGATGGCCCAGGCCACGAGGTGGGTGAAGCTGATCTTGCTCGCCGCCGTCGCGTCCCGGTGCTTGTTGAGGATGCGCCGGTTCTCCTCGAGGGTGCGCACGGGGATGCTGCGCATCGACGTCGCGGTGGGGACGGTGAGGCTCGCTTCCATGTTCTCGACGACGCGGAGCGCGCCGCCGCGGATCGGCTGCGCGATGTCGCCGGGCAGGATCGCGGGCACGGCCAGGGCCTTGCCCTTCTCGCGCACGAGAGACGTGACCTCTTGCCGCCCGCGGCCACCATCTTGGGTCGGTGGCTGCCGGACGAGCGTTCCGCTTGCGGGCTTCGCGGCGGCGGGGGCGGCGGGCGCCGCGGATGCAGCCGCTCCCCCCGCCGTCCAGGCCGGCCCATTCGGAGGGGGAGGGGGTTCGGCCTTCGGCGCGACCCCGAGGAGCCGGTCGAAGTACTGTCGCCAGCTTGCGTCCACGGACTGCGGGCTGGTGCGGTACTGCTCCAGGATGTCGAGGGCGAACACGTAGTTCCCCCCGAAATCTCGCACGAGGGTATCGACGAGTGGATCCGCCTGCGCCTGCTGCATGGAAGGCCAGTCTAGTCCCTGGCCCGCGCGGCGTTCAAGGTCGGTCGGAGCCGCGCCGTCCAGGAGCTCGCCCCTTCATCCCCTATTGCGCGGTCGCCTTAAACCACTGTCGAGATGCAAGTTGAGGCCAAAGATCTTACCGGTTGCTTTTTCTGGAACATCCCTCCCATACTTAACGTTGTTAACTCAGGAGGGGGCCGAGGTGGGCGTGATCGAAAGACGCGAAAGGGAGCGCGAGGAAGTGCGCCGCAAGATCCTCACCGCGGCCAGGGACCTCTTCGCCAGCGAAGGCTACGACCGGGTCACCATGCGGCGGATCGCGGACGCGATCGAGTACTCCCCGACCACGATCTACAACCACTTCGAAGACAAGGACGACCTCGTCCAGGCGCTCTGCCAGGAGGATTTCGACCGTCTCTTCCAGCACCTCCAGCAGACGCCCTCGCCGGCGGATCCGGTGGAGGCCGTCCGCCAGCTCGGCCTCGCCTACGCGCGCTTCGGGACCTCCTATCCGAACCAATACCGATTCATGTTCATGACCCCGGGAAAGTTCGAATACCTGAAGGAAGACGACGTCTCCCCCGGCGAGCAGGCCTTCGGTCTCCTCCGCGCCGCCGTGACGGCGGCCATCGAGGGGGGCTACTTCCGCCGCGGCGACGTCGACACCACGGCCCAGGTGCTGTGGGCGAGCATGCACGGCGCCATCGCGCTCATCATCAACCTGCAGCCGCAGCACTGGCCGCACGCCCCGGCCGCGCCGGACCTCGTCGAACAGGTGATCGACGCCACCATCCGCGGCTTCCTCGCGGAACAGGGGGCCGCCCGCCGCCGCGGACGCTGACCATGGTCTCCCTCGCCCGCAAGAACCTCCTGCACGACCGTCTCCGCTTCGCGATCACGATCGCGGGCGTCGCCTTCGCGGTGACGCTGGTGCTCGTGCAGGTGGGCCTCTTCATGGGGCTGCTGGCCAAGGCCACGGTGACGATCGAGCACGCCACCGCGGACATCTGGGTCACTTCGAAGAACACACCGAACGTGGACTTCGCGCACACCTTCCCGGAGACGGCGGCCCTGCGCGTGCGCGGCGTGCCCGGGGTGGAGCGCGCGGACAACCTCATCGTCCAGTTCATGAACATCCAGCTCCCGAACGGGGCCGAGGAGGGCTGCCTCGTGTACGCGCTCGAAGACTTCCGGGGATGGAACCTTCCCTGGAACGTCCAGGGCGCGGACGTGGCCGACCTCAAGCGGGGCGGGAACATCCTGATGGACCGGTCGGCCGAGCGTCGGTTCGGGACGTTCGCGATCGGGGACTACCGCGAGATCCTCCATCGGCGCTTCAAGATCATCGGCACCACGACGGAAGCCGCCTCCTTCACGACCGCACCCATCGTGTTCATGGACTACGGCAGCGCGCAGGAGCGCAGCGAGATCCTGCAGGGCCGGACCTCCTACGTGCTCGTGAAGACGGCGCCCGGCGCGGACGTGGCGGCGGTGGCGGCGGAGATCCGGCGCCGCCTGCCCTTCAACGACGTCCACACCCGCGACCAGTGGGCGCGGAAGTCGCGCGCCTACTGGGTGGTGTCGACGGGGCTGGGCATGAACATGGGCGTCACCGTCTTCCTCGGGATCCTGGTGGGCATCGTGGTCGTGGCGCAGACGCTGTACACGTCCGCCGTCGAGCACGTCAAGGAGTTCGGGACGGTCAAGGCCATCGGCGGGTCGAACTGGGACATCTACCGCATCCTCGGCGAGCAGGCGCTCATCTCGGCGGTGGTGGGGTTCGTCCTGGGTGGGCTCATCTCCATGGCCATGCGCCCGCTCATGGCCAGGCTCTACCTCAACGTCCTGGTCTCGCCGCGCTTCGCCTTCGCCGTCTTCGTGGGGACCGTGCTCATGTGCCTGGGCGCGGCCATGCTCTCGTTCCGCCGCGTGGCCAGCATCGACCCCGCGCTGGTGTTCCGCGCATGAACCCCGTCCTCGAGGCGAGCGCGGTGGTGAAGGTCTTCGAGGAGGGCTCGCAGCGGGTCGAGGTCCTGCGCGGGGTCTCGGTCACCGTCGCCCCGGGCGAGGTGGTGGCGCTGGAGGGGCCGTCCGGCTCCGGCAAGACCACGCTGCTGTCCATCATGGGCTGCATCCTGACCCCGACCTCCGGCGACATCACGATCGCGGGCGAGCGCGTGGACCCGGCGCGGCCGGCGCAGCTTCGCGACGTCCGCCGACGCTCCATCGGCTTCGTGTTCCAGCAGTTCAACCTCTTCCCCGCCCTGACCGCGCTCGAGAACGTCGAGTACGCGCTCAACGTGAAGGGCCGGAAAGGACGGCGCGCGCACGAGGAGGCCGCCTCGGCCCTGACGCGCGTCGGCCTCGGAGACCGCCTCCACTTCCTGCCCCGCGACCTCTCCGGTGGCCAGAAGCAGCGCGTCGCCATCGCCCGCGCCCTGGCCGGATCCCCGCCCGTGATCCTGGCCGACGAGCCGACCGCGAACCTCGACACCGCGGCGGGCACGCAAATCCTCGAGCTGTTCCGGGACCTCGCGAAATCGGAGTCGCGGGGCCTCGTCATCGTCACCCACGATCCGAAGGTCCGCGCGGTGGCCGACCGCGTGGTCGGCATCCGCGACGGGCGTCTGGCCGCGTAGCGCGAAGGAGCCAACATGAAGAACAAGATGACGCTCGCCCTCACCGTGGTCGTCGCCGCCGGCGTGGCCGCGGGCACGATCCAGGCGCGGGGGCCGGCCGCGAAGGCCCCGGCCGCGAGCGAGGCCCTCCACCCCGCGGCCGAGGGCGTGCATGCCCTCGTCGCCGCCGACGGCCGCGTGGTGACCTATCCCGGCGGCGAAGTGGTCGTGGGCGCGGAACGCGCGGGTCGGGTGGTCCGGCTGCTGGTGGACGAGGGGCGCGTCGTCCGCAAGGGCGAGCTGCTGGCCGAGCTGGAGGCCGACGCGCTCCGGGCCGCGCTGCGCGAGGGCCAGGCCCAGGTGGTGGAAGCGGAGGCGGAGGCGCGGCTGGCCGAGCTGACGCTGCATCGCCGCGAGGACCTGGCGCGGGAGAAGATCCTCGCCGCCCACGACCTCGACCAGGCGCGCCGCGATCTGGAGATCGCTCGCGCCCGCGTCGACACGGCGCGCGCCGCCGTGGCCCGGGACGAGGCGCAGCTCCGCGAGATGCGGATCGTCGCCCCCATCGCGGGCACGGTCACCGCGCGCCACGTCCAGCCGGGGGAGATGCTCGAGGTCGGCCGCAAGGTCGTCACCCTGGCCGACCTCAGCCGGCTGCGCATCGAGGCGGAAGCGGACGAAGCCGACGCGGCCGCCCTGGCCATCGGGGCCCGCGCGGAGATCCGCGCCGACGGGTTCCCGGGCCGGACGTGGAAGGGCCGCGTCGAGGAGATCCCGGAGTCGGTGACGCTGCGCCGTCTCAAGCCGCAGGATCCCGGCCGCCCGACGGACACCCGCGTGCTGGCGGTGAAGGTCGCCTTCGCCGAGCCCACCCCGCTCAAGCTGGGCACGACCGTCGAGCTCAAGATCGCGGCCTCGCCCGGGCGATGAACGAACCGGGGCCGGGCGTCGGTCCGCACCGGGCGCGCACGGGTCTTCGTGGCGATCCCGCGATGCGCGCCGGCCTCGGCGTCGCCCTGCCCTTCTTCGCGCGGCGTCTCTGGGTGTCGCTCCAGCGGCGGGGGGGCGCCGCTCCCCGCGTCGACTTCGATCCGGCGGCGCTCCTCAAGACGCCCGGCATCACCTGGATCGGGCACGCGACCTTCCTGGTGCGCATGGACGAAGCGACGTTCGTGACCGACCCCATGTTCTCGGAGCGCGCCAGCCCGCTGTCCTTCGCCGGGCCTCCCCGCCTCGTCCCCCCGGGCGTTCCCCTGGAGGCGCTGCCCAAGGTCGACTTCGCCCTCGTCTCCCACGACCACTACGATCACGCCGACCTGCCGTCGCTGCGCGCGCTCGTGGCACGCGGCACGCCCATCGTCGTTCCCCTCGGGATGGCGGACGTGGTGCGCGCGGCCGGAGGAGAGGCCACGGAGCTGGATTGGTGGGAAGACATCGAGATCGCGGGCGTGCGGGTGCACTGCGTGCCGGCCCAGCACTTCTCCGGACGCGGGCTCGCCGACCGCAACCGCCGTCTCTGGGCGGGCTGGGTGGTCGAGGGAAAGGCCCGCCGCTTCTATCACGCGGGCGACACGGGATACTTCGGCGGGTTCGCCGAGATCGGCGCGCGGCTGGGGCCCATCGATCTGGCCGCCCTCCCCGTCGGCGCCTACCTACCCGCGGCCATGATGCGGCCC
>DASTLK010000787.1:0-1847 GCA_035715025.1 Vicinamibacteria bacterium | reverse complement strand
TCCGACCCCCACGTGGAGCCGGCCACGGCGGCGCGCCTTCGCGCGGCCCTGGAGGGCGCGGCCGGCCTTGCCGCGGACTTCGCCCTCGTCAGCGGCGACCTGGTCTTCGACGCCCTGCGCGCCGACGCTGCCACCGCTCGGACCCGCTACGCGGCCTACGACGCCGTGGCCGCGGCCTCGCCCGTGCCCATCCGTCCCGTCATCGGCAACCACGACGTGTTCGGCATCGACCGCCGCTGGAGCCACGCGACCCTCGGCGAGCCCGGCTACGGCAAGGGCCTCTACGAGGAGAGGGAGGGGCCTCGCTACTCCGCGTTCAACCGCGGCCAGGTCCACTTCCTCGTGCTCGACACCGTCGGCGTGGACGACACGCGCTACTACGGCCTGCTCGACGAGGCGCAGCTCGAATGGATCCGCCGCGAGCTGAGGTACGTGCCCGCGGGCCTGACGGTGGTGACGGTCGGGCACATCCCGCTACGCTCGGGGGCGCTGGCCCTGAGCTACGCGGCCGAAGGGGTCGCCCGCTCGCTGCTCAGCGTCGGTGGCCGCACGTTCTACCCGCACGTCGTGGGCAACGCCAGCGCGCTGGTCGACATCCTGAAACCGTACCGTTGGACCCTTGCCCTCCAGGGGCACACGCACGTGGCCGAGAAGCTGCCCGCCGACGGAGGCACGCCCACCCGGTACCACACCGCGCCCGCGGTGACCCGCCTTCCGCAGGCCAACCCCCCGTCCGGATTCTTCATGTACGAAGTCGAGGGCGGCGAGGTGGACGAGGGCGAGCTGGTGAGGCTCGAGTAGCGCCCCTCAAGGCGCGGGCGAATAGCTCATGAGCCCGTTCCCGAACGACCAGTTCTCGCGCGGCACCTCGATGAGGTTGATCATGACGTCCTCGTGCCGGAGGCCGGGCCGCTGCCCGACCTTCTCCGCGATGCGCGCATACAGCGCGCGCTTCACCTCGACGGTGCGGCCGGCGTTGAGCACGATCTGCACGAAGATCAGCTCCTTCGAGCGCGCGATCCCGAGATAGGACGGGTCGAAGCGGAAGTCCTCGGGCGAGACCTCGTGGATCGCGCAGAAGAAGTCGTTCGCGGGCACGCCCGCGGTCTCGACGAGGGCCTGCTGCACGGACTCGGCCATCGCGCGGCGGTCCTCGAGGGAGCGGCCTTGGGCGAGGGTGATGCGGACAAAGGGCATAGTGACCTCCCGGTCGCCCCTGTAAAATACCCCGCCGCGCGCCCCGGAGGACAAATGCTGGCGAAGGACGACCTGTCTCGGCTCCTGCGCTACACGGTCTGGGCCAACCATCGCATCATGCGCTCGGCGGCGACCCTCGCCGTGGACGACTTCAAGCGCGACCTGGGCGGCAGCCATGGCGGTGTGCGCGGCACCCTGGCCCACATGCTGTGGGCGGAGCTGGTGTGGCTCGAGCGCTGGAAGGGCCTGCCCACGCCGCCGCGGATCGACGAGTCCGAGTTCGCCGACATCGTCGCCCTGCGCGACCGCTGGACGGTGATCGAGGAGCACCGGTTGGCCTGGTTCGACGCCCTTGGTGAAGACGGTCCTGCCTCCACCATCCACTACAAGACGACGGAGGGCGTGGCCTTCGAGAACCCCCTGTGGCAGCTCGTCCAGCATGCGGCGAACCACTCCACGTACCACCGCGGCCAGCTCACCATCTTCCTGCGCCAGCTCGGAGGGCGGCCGGTGGCCACGGACATGATCGTGTGGGACCGCGACGAGCACGCGCGCGCGATCCGCTAGGAGCGTGCCGGAGACACGGTGACGACACGCTCCTAATGAGTGTCTGTTCTATTAGGAGCCCGTCCCAACGCGCTCCCGACGGG
>DASTLK010000786.1:0-5036 GCA_035715025.1 Vicinamibacteria bacterium | reverse complement strand
AATCTGATAATAGCGCCGACGTCCCGAGCCAGCCGTCGCGGGCCGACTCAGTGGTTTCGACGGCCGCGGCCAAGACACCCTCATGAGGGTGGCGCCGACCGCCGCCGACCTCAGCCGACCTCCGTCCCGTTTGACCTGCCGCCGTTCCCGTCGTACCGTCCCCGCGCTCCCGGATCTCCTCCATTCGTGGGTGGAGCAGCGAGGTGTCGGCGATGGTGACGGCCGAAGCGGTGCGCGAGATCGTCGCCGCCATCACTCCGTTCATCGGAGAGAACATGGCGCGCTCGGCCACGCGCGTCCACTGCGAGAAGCTCGGCATCGCCGAACCCGAGGTCACCCCCCAGCAGGTCGCGATGCTGATCTCACGCCTGGAGACCGGCCTGCGCGTCTTCATGGGCCGCGACAAGGCGAACTCGCTCATGGCCCCACTGCGGGTCAAGCTGGGAGGCGGGTCATGAACCGCGCCATCGATCGCGTCCTGTGGCCCTCGCTGTGGGCGGCCACGCTCCTCTTCGTGGCCTGGGGCACGGTGCCCCGCGCCGCCCTGTTCACGACCGTGCTGTCCCCCGGCCGTTTGATCGCGGGGGCGTCCCTGGTGAAGCTGGCTCTCCTCGCCCTCGGCGCCGCCTGGAGCTGGCGGTCGCGCCGGTTCCTCGACGCGGAGAATCCCGTGCGCCCCGCCTGGACCTTGCTCGCCACCGGCCTCGCCTGCAACGTGGTGGGCCAGGCCGTCCTGGCGCGCTATCAGCTCACCGGCCAGGAGAGCCCGTTCCCGTCCGCCGGCGACCTCTTCTACGTGCTGGCCTATCCGCTGGTGGGGGCGGCCCTGGTGCAGTTCCTGCGCGCCTACAACGAGGCGGGCTATCCCATGGGCTCACGGACAGAGCGCGCCACGCTTCTC
This sequence comes from Vicinamibacteria bacterium, assembly GCA_035715025.1. GTDB lineage: Bacteria > Acidobacteriota > Vicinamibacteria > Fen-336 > Fen-336 > AA29. Next base: position 4,135 of record DASTLK010000786.1, on the reverse strand, counting down.
GTCGTCACCATCGTGGTCTGCGCGGGGCTCGCGTTCGTCGTGCTCCGCCCGGTCGTGCTCTCGGACCTTCCCCCGGCCCAGAAAGCGCTCAGCGCCGCCTATCCGCTCCTGGACCTGGCCCTGCTCGTCCCGCTGGCCGTCCTCCTGCGCATGACCTGGCGCTTCCGGGGCGGCAGCGTGGGGACGGCCTGGATGATCGTCCTGTCCGGCTTCGTGTTCATGTGCGCGGGTGACGTGCTGTTCGCGTACTTCACCGCGCTCGGCAAGACGGGCCTCGACCCGTTCGTGCACGCCGCCTACATCCTGGCCTACGGGCTCATCGCCGCCGGCGTGCGGCGCCATCTGGCTCTCGTCGAGAGCTGAGGGCCGGGGTCAGGCTGACGGCGGGGCGCCGCCTTCGAGCGGGAATCCCGCCTCCCGCCATCCGAGGAAGCCTCCGGCCAGCGGCCGCACCCTCGAGATCCCCCGACGCCGGAGCAGGAGCGCCACCCGGGCGCTCGTGGCTTCGCTCGGTCAGGTGCAGTAGAGGACGACGTCGCGGTCGCGCGGGATCTCCTGGTGACGCTGCTCGAGCTCGGCCGCGTCGAGGCGCAGCGCGCCCGGCAGCGTGCGCGGGTCGGCGTCGAAATCCAGGCGATGTCGCAGGTCCACGATCGCAATCCGCTCGCCCGCCGCCAGCTTCCGCTGCAGGTCGCCGGGGCTGATGCGGTCCATGGAGATCTCGCGGATGAACCGCTCGCGCTGGAAGTACTTCCACATCAGCCAGAGCGCGATCAGGCCGCCCACGAGACCGACCACCGTGAACCCGAGGCGCCGGATAGACTCGATCGCGCGCTCGAGCTGCGCGCTGAACACGTATCCCAGCGCGAGGTAGGCGCCGGCCCATACCGTCGCCCCCGGCAGTTCGTAGAGGAGGAAGCGCCGGCGCTTGAGCCCGAACGCGCCGGCCAGCGTGACCGCCATCAACCCGAGGCCGGGTACGAATTTCACGAACAGCAGCGAGCGCGGGCCGTAGCGCGAGAACACGTCCTCGGTGCGCCGGACGCAGGAGTCCGGCTCCAGGGAGACCTTGCAGACGAACCGCAGGACCCTGTTGCCGCGGCGGCGCCCGGCCTCGAACCAGGCGAGGTCCGCGATCAGGGTGGCGAGAACGGCGAGGCCGAGCGCCGAGCCCGCGCCGATCTTGCCCAGGCCGGCCAGGGCGCCCGCGGCCAGAAGCACGGGAACGGACGGCAGGGGCACGCCGAGCTGCTCGGCCAGCACGATGCCGAAGAGGATGGCGTAGGGGTGGTGGAGGAGGAACTGCACGGGCGCGGCCACCCGAGCATTCTGGCCGATGTCGGCTAGCGCGCGCGCACGCCGCCTTTCTTGCCTTTCGCCTTCGCCTTGGATGGCGCCGTCTGCGAGGCCTGAAGCGGCGCGGCACTCGCGTCGGCGCTTGGCGCCTTGTACTTGGCCAGCACCATCTCCGGCGTCTTGCCCTTGGCGGCTCCCTTCACGATCTCCTCCATCGGCTGTCCGGAGACGCGATGGGCGATCTGGAGCAGGACCAGCTCCCGGATCTGCTCGTCGGTGAACTCGGGCCGGAACTTCATCCGATACTCGATCCAGGCCGCCTTGTACGGCTCCGGGAACTTGCCCTGGACGCCTTCGAAGAGGACGGCCGGCTTGACGCCCGTCTTGTTCATGACGTCGAGCCAGAAGCGCTCGGACTTGCGCAGCTCGACGACCTCCGCCAGCGGCTTGCCCGACTCCTTCGCGATGAAGAGGGCCACCGGAAGCTGCTTCTCCAGGGGGCGCAGCTTGGGCAGGAGGGGCTGGAGCTCGTCACGCGAGACGCCGGAGTCCTCGACCACCGTGTAGAGGAACTTCTGTTGGTCGTTCTTGGCTTCGGTCCGGTCGAACAGGAAGGCGTAAGGGACGATATCGGACGAAAGCGGCAGCATCGTGGCCCCGACGGCCAGCCCCAGGAAGACCACGGCAAGCAGCCACGGGCTCATGCGGCTCATAACACCACCCCTTACGCGAGTGCCATGCAGGGATTGTGCCAGGACGGCCCGCATCCGCCGTCTCGCGATTAGCCGTCCGGCAGGCAGACGCGACGATACGCCGCCACCATCGCGTCGAGGCTCAGTTCGGTGCGGATCCGCTCGCGGCCGGCTCGTCCCAGGCGGGCCCGCGCGGCCGCGTCATGGGCCAGGCGCACGAGCGCGTCCGCCAGGGCGCCAGGGTTGCCCGAGGGGACGACGTGGCCGGTGACGCCCTCTACGACCTGCTCGGCGATGCCCCCCACATCGGTGGCGACGACGGGCAGCCCCGCCGACATCGCCTCCAGGGAGGCGTTGGGACAACCCGCGGGCTCGGCGATCAGCGCGAACAGGTCGAGCTCACGCAAGAACGCCGCGGGGTCGCCGACTTCGCCCGCCCATTCCACGGGCCCGCCGTTCGCGCGGGTCCGGAGCTCGGCCGCGTACTCCGCGCATCCGCGCTCGACCCCGCCGCCGATCCGCAGGACGTACGGCGGCATCCTTCCGTTCGCCCGAGCGAGCGCGTCGAGCAGCTCGTGCACCTTCTTCCGCGGGTCGAGGCGAGCGAGGGTCCCGATCGCGAGCGGACGACCCCCGTCATTCGTAGACCCACCGGCCGCGGCGAAGAGGGCGACGCCGTTCGGGATGACGTGCACGGGCGCGCCCAGCGTGCGCTGCGCGCGCTCTCTCTCGCCGCCGTACTTGACGATCACGCCCGCGAGGCGCGCGCCGTAGTCCGCGGCCGAACGGTAGGGCAGGCCCGGACGCGGCCGCGCCAGATAGCGCGCGAGCGACTCGTAGTACATCTCGCCGGGGCTCACGTCGAAGATCGGGATGTCGAGCAATCCGTCGGCGAGGAGCACCTTGTGCGGCGCCATGGCGTTCCAGAGGAGGACCGCCGCCGGGGGATCACGGTCGATCTCATCGAGGAGGAGCGTGACCGCCTCTTCCGCGTCCGCAACCGACGGTGGAGGCGCGGCGAAGACGCCGACTCCCGCGGCGAGGAGGACCCGCCGTCCCGGAGTTGGATACTCGGCCTGCTCTTCGAGGACGGCCGCGCGCACGCGCACGCCCTGCTCGCGAAGGCCGAGGAGCAGGCGGCGCGCGCTCGACTGCGCGCCGCCCACGGAGAAGTTGTTGGTGACGAGCAGGAGACCGGCGCCCCGCCCCCGGCCGTGCGCCGCGACGGCGCGGGGATAGAGCCACGCGTAGCGGTGCGCCATCCGATCGAGCGTGAAATGAGCGGCCGCCGCATCCGCTCCGCCCGCGGGGGGGGCGAGGGAGACGTCCACGATCGCGGTGGCGTAGGTCTCCGGGGCGGCGTTCTCGGGCACGAGCATGACGGCGGGATTGTCCCGGGCCAACTCCGGCGTGCCGCCGACCGCGGTGGCCACGAGAGGGAGGCCGGCGGCGAGGGCCTCGATGTGGGCGAGGCTGAGCCCCTCGAACGCGCTCGTCGAGACCATCACGTCCGATGCGGCGAGCAGACCCGCGACGTCGTGGACGGAGCCCGCGAGCCGGAGGTGATCGTCCATCCCGAGCCGCGCCGCCGCCGTGCGGACCTCGTCGAGCACCGCCTGGTTGCTCGTGCGGTGTCCGCCGCCGGCAATGACGAGCCGCGCCTGCCGCCGCGATCCGCGGCGCTCCAGCGCGCGTCGCGTCGCGGCCAGGACGTCCGGGAGGAGGGGCAGGCGCTTTTGCGGCCGAGGGTTCGCGACCGCCACCAGCACGAGGTCATCCGGAGCGAAGCCGAGCCGCTCACGCCAGGCCCCTCCCAGGGTCTCGATCGATGGCGTGCGCGCCAGGGCCGCGAAGTCCACGCCGTTCCACACCGTGCGCAAGGGCACGGGCCGGCGCAGAGCGCGCAGCTCCGCTTCCACCGCGCCCGCGCACGCGACGACGAGGGCGGCGTCCGCGGTTTCCAGGCCGTCCGTACCGGAGGGCCAGGCCTCGCGCACGTTGTGGATGGTCAGGACCAGGGGCACACCGCCGGCGCCCAGCCGGCGCACCTCCCCGGCTTCGAGCAGGTGCGCGTGGACGACGTCGGCGCCGAAGGCGGCCAGCGCATCGAGCAGCGGCACGACGCGTGCCTCGCGGTCGAGATGGCG
>DASTLK010000785.1:0-6196 GCA_035715025.1 Vicinamibacteria bacterium | reverse complement strand
GCTGTTCCTCCCCCACTTCGTGGCCGAACTGGCCGCCCTCGTCTACATGGACGTGATCTCCGTGCGGCCCTGGATCGCGCGCGCGCGCCTGGCCTGGTTCCAGAACCGTTACCGGCGGCGCACGGCGAAGCTGAGCCGCGTGGACCGGGACGAGCCGCCGCGCTGGACGCACTGAGGCCCGGCCCCGCGCTTGACATACCCCCCTCCCCTACCTAAGATACCCCCAGGTGGTATCGAGGGGAGGCCGGATGGCCAGCCAAAGGAAGCGGTCGCCGCCGGCGGAGCGTGGGGACGCGCTCTGCGGCTGCGACGCGAGCGCGGCGGGAACGGGCGCCAAGGCGGTGGCCGTCGACCCTGAGGTCAAGACGGCGGCGGTCACGCGCCTGCGGCGCATCGAGGGCCAGGTCCGGGGCCTGCAGCGCATGGTCGACGAGGAGAGGTACTGCCCCGAGATCCTGACCCAGATGGCCTCCGTGCAGGAAGCGCTGCGCGCGGTCGCGCGCTCCCTCATGCGGAACCACTTGAAGCATTGCGTGGCGACGGCGCACGGCAGCGCCAACGCCGAAGGCGTGTACAACGAACTGCTCGAGCTGATCTTCAGGCAATCGCGATGACGACCGGGACATCGGAGTCGAAGGCCCGGACGATGGTCACGGATCCCGTCTGCGGCATGACGATCGCGGCCGGGGAGGCGGCGGCGGCCGTCGACCACGGCGGACAGACGTACCACTTCTGCGCGGAGGGTTGCGCGCGCCGCTTCCGCGAGGATCCGCGCGCATTCCTCGCCTCCTCCGGAAGCGGCAAGACCACCGCGCCCGCCCCCGCCGCGGGCGAGTACACGTGTCCGATGCATCCGGAGGTGCGGCAGATCGGGCCCGGCACCTGCCCGATATGCGGCATGGCGCTGGAGCCGCGGACGGCGTCGGCGGAGGAGGAAAACCCCGAGCTCTCCGAGATGACGCGCCGGCTCTGGATCTCGACGGCGCTCACGGCCCCGTTGCTCGCCTTCATGGCGGCCGACATGCTCCCCGGACGGCCAGGGCATGGAGTCCTCGCCTCCGCGGCCGGCGTCTGGCTGCAGCTCGCGCTGGCCACCCCGGTGGTGCTCTGGGGGGGATGGCCCTTCTTCGCACGCGGGTGGCGGTCCATCGTGAACCGGCACCTGAACATGTTCACGCTCATCGCGCTCGGGACGGGGACGGCGTACCTGTACAGCGTCGTCGTGACCCTCGGGCCGGGCCTGTTCCCCGCGTCCTTCCGGGGCCACGGGGGCGCGATCGCGCTCTACTTCGAGCCGGCGGCGGTCATCGTGACCCTCGTCCTGCTCGGGCAGGTGCTCGAGCTGCGCGCGCGCGCGCAGACCAGCAGCGCGATTCGCGCCCTGCTGGGACTGGCCCCACCGACCGCGCGCCGCCTGCGCCCGGACGGTTCGGAGGAGGAGATCCCGCTCGGCGAAGTCCGCCCCGGCGATCGCCTCCGTGTGCGGCCGGGAGAGAAGGTCCCCGTGGACGGCGTCGTGATGGAGGGCGGGAGCGCGGTGGACGAATCGATGGTCACGGGTGAGCCGATGCCCGTCGACAAGGAGAAGGGCACGGCCGTCACCGGCGGCACCGTCAACACGACGGGCAGCTTCGTGATGGAGGCCCGGCGCGTCGGGTCCGATACCCTGCTCGCCCAGATCGTGCGCGCCGTCGGCGAGGCGCAGCGCTCCCGGGCGCCGATCCAACGGTTGGCCGACACCGTCTCCGCGTGGTTCGTCCCGGCCGTGATCGTCGTCGCCGCGGCCACCTTCGTGATCTGGTCGCGGCTGGGTCCCGAGCCCCGGCTCGCGCACGGCCTCGTGAACGCGGTGGCGGTGCTGATCATCGCGTGCCCTTGCGCCCTGGGACTGGCCACGCCGATGGCGGTGATGGTGGGCACCGGCCGCGGCGCCCAGGCGGGCGTCCTCGTGCGGGACGCGGAAGCGCTGGAGCGATTCGAGAAGGTGAACGTCCTCCTCGTCGACAAGACGGGGACCCTCACCGAAGGTCGGCCCTCGCTCATGACGGTGGAAGCGTGGGGCGGGTTCGACGAGGCGGAGCTCCTGCGCGTGGCGGCGAGCCTCGAGCGCGGCAGCGAGCATCCGTTGGCGGCGGCCATCGTCAAGGGGGCGGAGGCACGCGGGATCGTGGTCGCCGACGCGAGCGCGTTCCAATCGCTCACGGGCCGGGGCGCCAAGGGCGTGGTCGATGGACATGACGTCGCCGTCGGCAACGCGAGCCTCCTCACCGAGCTCGGCGCATCGCCGCTCGACGCCGCGGGGCGGATTGCCGCTCTTCGCGAAGAGGGCCAGACCGTCATGTACGTCGTCGTGGATGGACGGGCGGCGGGGCTGCTGGGCGTGGCGGACCGCGTCAAGCCCACGGCGCGCGAGGCCATCCAGACCCTGCGTCGGGACGGCCTGCGTGTCGTCATGCTCACCGGCGACAACGCCACCACCGCGCGGGCGGTGGGCCGCGCGGCCGGGATCGAAGAGATCGTGGCCGACGTGCGACCCGAGCAGAAGGCGGAGGTCGTGCGCGGATACCAGGCCCGGGGCGAGCGGCCGGCGATGGCCGGCGACGGCATCAACGACGCGCCCGCCCTGGCCCAGGCCGACGTCGGGATCGCGATGGGCACCGGCACGGACGTGGCCATCGAGAGCGCCGCGGTGACCCTGGTCAAGGGCGACCTGCGTGGGATCGTCCGCGCCCGGCGCCTGAGCCGCGCGACCATGCGCAACATCCGCCAGAACCTGTTCTTCGCGTTCGTGTACAACGCGCTCGGCGTGCCCGTGGCGGCGGGCGTCCTCTACCCCTTCTTCGGGCTCCTGCTGAGCCCGATGATCGCGAGCGCGGCCATGACCTTCAGCTCCGTGTCCGTCATTCTCAATGCGCTCCGCCTCCGGCGGCTGGCGCTGTGACCTCTAGGGAGAAACCATGTCTTCGAAAGTCGTGACCCTGACCTCGGACAACTTCGACGCGCTGGCCCTCGCCGCCGATCGCACCACCGTCGTCGATTTCTGGGCGCCCTGGTGCCCGCCCTGCCGCGCCCTCGCGCCCACGATCTCGGCCCTCGCGGAAGAGCGGTCGGACGTCGTGGTCGGCAAGCTCGACGTGGACGATCAGCCGGCCATCGCCGAGCGGTACGGCATCCAGAGCATCCCGACCGTGCTCGTCTTCCGGAACGGGCAACTCGCGTCGCGCAGCATCGGGCTCGTGCCCATCGAGCGTCTTCGCGACCTCCTCGATTGCAGGGTGGAGGCCACCGCGTAGTCGTTCGTCGTCGCGCCGGCACGACTGGAATTCCAGTCTAATCCGGTTTCTCGCCTTGTTTCCTTCGCTTTATCGACCTCGCTCGGACCCATCGGCACGCGTCTCACATGGACCCGGGCCGTTGGATCTCGACGATTCAATCTCTTGGTGAAACCGCTTTCGCAGGACTGTCTTAAGTCCTCGTGAATACGCGCTTTTCCCTTGACTCGTCCATCCCTCGTCCCATAGATTCCCCACCACTTACCCAAAGCCTCATCCCGGAGAATTGGAATGGCCTTGCGAAGCGCCGGCCGCTTCGGAGCACGCCCCGTTCAGGGGAACGGAGTCCCTCGCGAATCAGCATCACCCGATGCAGAGGAGAGGATGTATATGCCCTTCGTCCGAACGTTCCGAAGTCTTCGCACGGTGCTGGGAGCGGCCCTCGCGGGCGTCCTCTGCCTGGCGGGCGCGCGGACTCTGCACGCGCAAACGACCAGCGCGTCCGTGTCCGGCTCGGTGAGCGACTCCCAGTCGGGAGTGCTGCCGGGCGCGACCGTCACCCTCACCAGCCGCACTCAGGGGAACACGTACACGGCGACGACGGACAAGGAAGGCCGCTTCACCTTCCCGATCATCCGCCCCGACACCTACGTGCTCAAGGTCACGTTGTCGGGCTTCAAGACCGCGGAGCGGACGAACGTGGTCGTCAACGCGAACGACCGGGCCTCGACCGGGGACATCGCGCTCACCATCGGAGGGATCCAGGAGAACGTCACCGTCGAGAGCCGCGTCAGCGAGCTGCAGGTGGAGAGCGGCGAGCGCTCGTTCACGATGGAGAGCGAGACGCTGAAGAACATCGCGAACAACGGGCGCGCGCTGTTCAACTTCGCCAACCTCGTGCCGGGCGTGCTCACCAACAACGTCGCCGGCGTCGAGAACGGGAGCGTGAGCGCCTTCACCGTCAACGGCCAGAGGCCCAACTCCAACAACGTGACCATCGACGGCATCACCAACATCGACACCGGCGACAACGGCGGCAACATGGCCACCACGAACATCGACGCGGTGGCGGAGTTCAAGATCCTCACCAACGCCTACCAGGCCGAATACGGGCGCGCGACCGGCGGCCAGGTCCAGGTGGTCACCAAGAGCGGCACGCAGGCCTTCCACGGCTCCGGCTACTGGTACGGCCGGCGATCCGATTGGAACGCGAACAGCTGGACGAACAAGCGCGCGGCGGCGCCCGCGCCGTTGGGCGCCGGAAAGCTGATCCCGGTGCCCCCGTCCTCCCGCAACGACTACGGCTACACGATCGGCGGACCGATCTTCATTCCCGGAAAGTTCAACACGGACAAGAAGAAGCTCTTCTTCTTCCTGAGCCAGGAGTTCGAGAACCGGACCGACCCCGCCACGCAGCACACGGGCCGCGTGCCCACGGCCCTGGAACGCCGCGGCGACTTCTCGCAGAGCGTGGACAACAACGGCAACCCGTTCCCTTACATCCGTGATTACCAGTCGGGCCTGCCCTGCACGGCCGCAGACACGCGGGGCTGCTTCCAGGACGGCGGCGTGCTGGGCCGCATCCCGCAGAGCCGGCTCTACGCCCCGGGCCTCAACATCCTGAAGATCTACCCCGACGCGAACTTCACCGCGGGCAGCGGGATCAACTTCACGAGCCAGGACCCGAACAGCTCGCCGCGCCGCGAGGACCTGCTCCGGCTGGACTTCCAGGCCACGGACAAGTGGCGGTTCACCGGCCGCTACATGAAGACGAAGGAGAACATCACCCAGGCCTACGGCACGACCTGGGCCGGCAACGGCAGCGACCAGCTCCCGATGCCGGTGCTGTTCGTGCATCCGGGCAAGAACTACATGCTGTCCGCGAGCGGCATCCTGAGCCCGTCCATGTCGCTCGAGCTGAGCGTGGGCCACGCGGCGAACTCCCTGAACTACCAGCTCCAGAATCCGAACCTCTACCGGCAGGCGGCGGGAGTGACGGGCCTGCCGCTGCTGTTCCCGGACGCGGTGCAGGCCGACTACATCCCCTGGTTCGATTTCCGTACAGGCGGCGGCCGCGTGGGCAACGCGGGCCAGTACCAGACCGACCGCGGTCCGTTCACGAACGAGAACAAGACGACGGACGTGTTCGCGAACCTGTCGAAGGTCTGGGGCAGCCACTCCAGCAAGTTCGGCGTCTCCTACCAGCACAGCTTCAAGCCGCAGAGCATCTTCGCGGCCTTCAACAGCCAGATCCAGTTCGCGGACGACGCGAACAACCCGTTCGACACCGGCTACGGCTATGCCAACGCCGCCACCGGCGTCTTCCGGAACTACATCCAGGCCAGCAAGTACGCGCTGCCGGAGTGGAACTACAAGAACCTCGAGTGGTACGGCCAGGACAACTGGAAGGCCAGCAAGAAGCTCACGCTCGACTACGGCGTGCGCTTCTACTACTGGACGCCGCAATGGGACACGACCCTGCAGGCTTCCACCTTCCTGCCCGACAAGTTCGACTCGGCGCAGGCGGCGAGGCTCTTCCGGCCGGTCTGCATCGGCGCCTATCCCTGCTCGGGAACCAGCCGGCGCGGCATGGACCCGAGGCTGGTCACTGCCGGCGTGGCGCCCACCCTCGCCAACACCGTGGAAGATCGCTTCGTCGGCCGCCTCGTTCCCGGATCGAACCGCTTCAACGGCGCCTTCCAGGCCGGCCAGGGCGTCACCGACACGCTGCAGGACGGCAACAAGCTGCGCGTCTCCCCGCGGCTGGGCTTCACCTATGACGTCTCCGGCAACCAGTCCATGATCGTCCGCGGCGGTTTCGGGATCTTCTACGACCGCCCGCAGGGCAACCAGGTCTTCGACATGATCTCCAACGCGCCCGGCGTGCTCGTCTCCAACGTGCAGTGGGGACGGCTGCAGGAGCT
>DASTLK010000784.1:0-16886 GCA_035715025.1 Vicinamibacteria bacterium | reverse complement strand
GGTGGCGCGGGCCCGGGCCTGGCGTTCCTTGCGCAGGAGCGCGCCCGCCTCCAGGAAGAGGGCGGCATGGTCGGCGAAGGCGCCGACCACGCGCTCGTCGCTCGGCCCCGGCACGTGCTCGTCGTCGAAGACGACGATGATCGCGCCGCGTACCTCGTCGCGCGTGAGGAGGGGCGCGGCCAGCGTGCGGCCGGTCGTCCCGCGCAGGCCCAGACGGTCCAGGCAGGTGGCGGCGTCGGTGAGGACGGCGGTCTTGCGGGCGAGCAGCATGGCGCGCAGCTCTCCGGCGTGATCGAGGGACATCTCGCCCACCGGATCGCCGCCGCGGGAGGCGGCCACGCGCAGGACGCGTCCCTCCAGCACGACCGCCACCGCGGCCTGGTAGCGGACGACGCGCCACATCTGATCGAGGACGGTGCTCAGCGCCGACTGCTCGCTCAGCGTGCCCACCAGGGCCCGCGACACGTCGCGCAGGCTCTCGCTCAGCACGCGGCGGTCGCGCTCCTCCACGTAGAGCCGGATGTTCTCGATGGTGACGGCGGCCGCCCCCGCCAGCGCGGTCAAGGTGCGCACGTCCTCGGCGGTGAAGCCTCCCGGCTTGTTGATGGCGTAGAGCAGGCCGAGGATGTGGCCCCCGTGGCGGACGGGCACGGTCAGGACGGAGTGGACCCCCCGGTCCTTCACGGAGCGCTCGTACAAAGGATCGCTCGCGGGCTCGTTGCTCAGGTAGGGCTCGCCCGTTCGCACCACGTGGGCGGAGGCTGGCGCTTGCGAGATGGGAAACCGGTACTGGGGGATGGAGCGCGAGGCGGCGCCGTAGCTGGGCCGGCGGGCGATCAGCTCGTCCGTTTCCGCGTCGTAGAGGGCGAGGTGGCAGGTCTCGGCCCCCACGGCGGCAGCGGCGCTGCGGGCGACGGCGTCGTAGTTCTCCCCCACGTCCTCGTGAAGGAGAAGCAGGGACGGCTCGACCAGTTCCAGCGACACCTCTATTTTCGAGAGGGGGGGAATCAGACCCCCCCATTCTCCCCCAGTCAAGATGGACTTTTGCACGCGCCTGTGCCAAAAATCGTGGTTCGTTATGAATAAGACCTTGTCCCTTATCGCCCTGTTCGCCGGCGCCGCCTGGACCGTGGCGGCCGCCCAGTCTCCGAGCCCCGCTCCCGCCGCCTCTCCCGAAGCCACGCCCACGGCGTCCAACGCGTCCTTCCCGGCGCAGGTCGACGTCGTCACCGTGGACGTGGTGGTCACCGACAAGAAAGGCCTGCCCGTCACGGGCCTCACCAAGAGCGATTTCCAGGTGACGGAGGACGACGGCGCCCAGACGCTCACGGACTTCGAGGCCGTGCAGCTCCCGGCTGTGCCCTCCGAGAAGCCGGCGCCGCGCCCCCGCGTGTCCTCCAACGTCGACCGCGAGTCGCACACCGGCCGCTCGTTCGTGATCCTCCTCGACGACATCCACCTCACCATCGCCGGGGGCCAGAGGGCCAAGGCCGCCGTCGCCCAGTTCCTCAAGACCGGAGTGCGGGAAGGGGACCGGGTGAGCCTGGTCGCCACCGGCGGGGGAGCCTGGTGGAGCACGCGGATGGAAGCGGGCCGCGACGAGCTGATGGCGCTGCTCAAGCGCCTCGACGGCCGCTTCGTCCCGGACAGCGCGCCCGAGCGCATGTCGGACTACGAGGCGATGCGCATCCACATCTTCCACGACCAGCAGGTCGAGCAGACGGTCAGCCGGCGCTTCGAGACCTACGGCGCCAACGCGGGGCGGGGGCAGGGGCAGAGCGGATCGGACGACCCCAATTCCTCCATGAACGGGGACCCCTACGTGCAGGCGCGCGCCAGCGACGTCTACTTCCAGTCGGTGTCGCGCAACCGGATCACCCTCGAGGTCCTCCAGCGCGTGCTCACGTCGTTGGGGACGGCCAAGGGCCGCAAGTCCGTCATCCTCGTCTCCGAGGGGTTCATCTACGATCCCAACCTCACGGAGTTCAAGGACGCGATCCAGGCCTCCCGGCGCGGGAACGCCGCCATGTACTTCCTGGACGCGCGCGGCCTGACCGGCATGCCCTCCTACTTCACGGCGGAGTTCGGACCGCCCATCGACTCGCGCGACATCGGGGCGGTGTTCCTCGACACCCTGCAGGAAGCGGAAGGGGCGGAATCGCTGGCCGCGGACAGCGGCGGGTTCTCCGTCAAGAACACCAACGACCTCGGCAAGGGGATCCAGCGCATCGCCGACGAGAGCCGCATCTACTACCTCCTCGGCTACAACTCGTCGAACGCGTCGAAGGACGGCCGCTTCCGCAAGATCTCGGTCAAGATCCCGGGGCGGAAGGGCCTCTCCATCCGCGCGCGCAAGGGCTACTTCGCGCCTCTGGAAGGCAAGACCGTCGCCAAGAAGGCGGAGACCGTCGATCCCGTCATCCAGGCCGCCCTGGACTCGCCCTACCAGGAGCAGGGCGTATCCATCCGCACCACGGCCTACGTCTTCGACGAGACCCTGCTCGGGAAGGCCAGCGCGCTGGTGGCGGCGGACATCGACGTCTCCAAGTTCGCCTTCCAGGAGAAGGACGGCCGCTTCCAGGACACGCTCGACTTCCTGATCGTCGTGGCCCACCGTGAGACGGGCGAGTTCTTCCGCTACGACCAGAAGATCGACATGAACCTCAAGCCGGGCACGCGGGACAGGCTGGCCGCCAGCTGGTACCCGATCGTGCGTGACTTCGAGCTCGCGCCCGGCGGCTACCAGGCCAAGATCGTGGTGCGCGACAAGAACAACGGCCGCGTGGGGACGGTCATCCACGAGTTCGAGGTGGCCGACCTTTCGCAGTTCCGGACTTCGACCCCCGTCATCAGCGACACCCTGCAGCCCGACGAGGAGAAGAAGGACACCCCGCGCCCGATGCTGCTGGTGCGCCGCACCTTCGCGCCCGGGGCCACGCTCTTCGCGTCCTTCGAGGTCTACGGGGCCACGAAGGAGAAGCCGACGGGCATGCCCAAGGTCACGGCGGGGTACGTCGTGCGGCGGCCCGACGGCACGGCGGTGGTGGAGGTCGCGCCCTCGCGGATCAATCCGACGTCGCTCGGAAAGCTCTCACGCATCGTGGGCACGCGGCTTCCCGAGGAGGCGACGGGCGACCTGGAGTTCGTGCTCAGCGTGAAGGACGAGATCTCGGGTAAGACCCTCGAGGTCAAGGAGCCGTTCACGGTCGCGGCGAGCGCGGCGAAGGCCGCGGCCCCGGCCCCGACGGGCGGCGAGTAGCGCCCTCCCGGTCCGTCCTCTCCGGTCTAACGGGGGGACGCGGGCACGGTCTTGATCGGGGCGCCGGCGCGGGCCGACGCGGCCGGGGCTGGCGAGGGACCGTTCACGCGGTCGAGGATCGAGCTCTCGTGGGGCCGCAGCATGGACAGGGCCAGGCTGGTCACCATGAAGAGGCCGGCCAGGACGGTCGTGGCCCGCGAGAGGACGTTCGCGGAACCGCGCGGCCCGAAGGCGGTCTGGGTGCCGCCGCCGCCGAATGCGCTGGCCAGGTCCTGGCTCTTGCCCTGCTGCAGCAGGACGACGCCGATCAGGAACAGGCAGGCGATCACGTGAAGCACGAGGACCAGGTAGTAGGCGATGTTCATCCGTTAGCCATCCAGGAAGGCGGACCATCCGGGCCCGCGCGAAACGCCTAGTATAGCTCAGCCGCCCCGGACGTATTCTGTCATCAGGATCCAGCGGTGCTCGGGGGGACTCGATGCCGCCCCAATCGGCGCGTCCAACGGACGGAGACGGGCACGGGCACGGAGACGGGGCAGGCCGATCCTGTCTCCCTCTCCCTCTCCCTCTCCGTCCGTCAGGCCGATCTAGCGGTAGTTGACGATGGCGAGGAAGCTCTCGGCCTTGAGGGACGCCCCGCCGACGAGGACGCCGTCGACGTCGGCCTGGACCATGATGCCGGAGATGTTGCCGGGGTTGACGCTGCCGCCGTAGAGGATCCGGACGGCCTCGGCCGCATCGTCGCCGTGGCTGCGGGCGATACGCTGGCGCAGGAAGGCCTGGACCTCCTCCGCCTGGTCGGGGGTGGCCACGCGGCCCGTCCCGATCGCCCACACCGGCTCGTAGGAGACGACCATGCGCGCCACCTCTTCCGGCTGGAGCGGGCGCAGCGCGCGCTCCACCTGGCGCTGCACGACCTCGAGGGTGCGGCTCGACTCCCGTTCGGCCAGGGTCTCGCCCACGCAGACCATGGGGGTCAGGCCGTGGTCGAAGGCGGCGCGGCTCTTCTTGCCGACTCCCTCGTCCGTCTCATCGAAGATGTGGCGGCGCTCGGAATGGCCGAGGATCACGTAGGTGCAGCCCACGTCGCGCAGCATCACCGGGGAGATCTCGCCCGTGAAGGCGCCCTCGCGCTCCCAGTACATGGTCTGCGCGCCCATGGCGATCGGCGAGCCCTTCAACGCCTCGCCCACCGCGGGCAGGGCGGTGAAGGGGGGCATGAGCACGACCTCGTGGCGGGTGGGCTCCTTCTCCAGAGCTTCGCGCAGGGCCCGCGCCAAGGCCACGGCCTCCGCGACCGTCTTGTTCATCTTCCAGTTGCCGGCGAAAACGTAGCGGCGCATCACGCGTCCTCCAAGCAGGCCACCCCGGGAAGGCTCTCGCCGGCCAGGAACTCGAGGGAGGCGCCGCCGCCGGTGGAGACGTGGTCGATCTTGTCGGCCAGGCCCATCTGGGTGACCGCGGCCACGCTGTCGCCGCCGCCGACGATGGTCACGGCCTTGCTGTCCGCCATCGCGCGGGCGATGGCGAGCGTGCCCTCGGCGAACGGCTTCATCTCGAACACGCCCATGGGGCCGTTCCAGACGACGACCTTCGCGGCGCGGAGGCGTTCGGCGTAGGCGCGGCGGGTGATGGGTCCGATGTCGAGCCCCATCCACCCGTCCGGCACTTCCTGCGCGGGCAGCTCCCTGTGCTCGGCGTCCGCGGCGAACTTCGAAGCGACGACGTGGTCCACGGGCAGCACGATCTTGCCCGTCCCCTTCTTCAACAGCTCCGCCGCCAGCGGGACCTTGTCCTCCTCGACCAGGCTCTTGCCCGTCGGAGAGCCCTTGGCGCGAAAGAACGTGTACGCCATTCCCCCGCCGACGAGCAGCGCATCCACGCGCTCGAGCAGGGCCTCGATGACCTGGATCTTGTCCGAGACCTTCGCCCCCCCGAGCACGGCCACCAGGGGACGCTCCCGGGGATGCACGGCCATGTCCAGGTAGCGGATCTCCTTCTCCATCAGCAGCCCGGCCAGGCCGCGCTTGACGTGGTGCGCGACGCCCTCCGTGGAAGCGTGGGCACGGTGCGCGCTGCCGAACGCATCGTTCACGAAGACCGTGCTGCGCGTGTCGAGGGCCAGACGCCGAGCGAAGGCGGGATCGTTCTTCTCCTCCTCGGGATGGAAGCGGACGTTCTCGAGGAGCAACACCCCCCCGTCCTTCAGCGCCTCCGCCTGCTTGCGGACATCGTCACCCACGCAATCGGAGGCCATCGGCACGTCGCGGTGGAGCAGCTCGCCCAGGCGGGCCGCCACCGGGGCCAGACTGAATTCCGGCGTGGGCCCCTTCTTGGGCCGGCCCAGATGCGAGGCCAGGGCCAGCCGGGCCCCGCCCTTGATCAGGTACTCGAGCGTGGGCAGCGAGGCGCGGATGCGGGTCTCGTCGGTGATGCGCCCGTCCTCGAGGGGGACGTTGTAGTCGACGCGCACGAAGACGTGCGTTCCCGCGAAACCCCGCAGGTCCTTGACCGTCTTCTTGGACATCGGGACGCCCCTAGGCGGCGGAGCGGTCGCGCCTGGCCATGAAGAGGATGAGATCCTTCACCCGGTTCGAGAAGCCCCACTCGTTGTCGTACCAGGAGAAGACCTTGGCCAGGTTGCCGTCCACCACCTTGGTCATGGGCGCGTCCACGATCGACGAATGCGGGTTGCCGCGGAAGTCGATGGAGACGAGCTCCTCGTGCGTGACTTCGAGGATGCCCTTCATCTTGCCGCGCGCCGCTTCTTCCAGCGCGCCGTTGATCTCGGCCGCGGTCACGTTCTTGCCCAGCTCCACCGTGAGGTCCACGAGGGAGACGTTCGGGGTGGGGACGCGGATGGCGACGCCGTCGAGCTTGCCCTTCAGCTCCGGGATGGCGAGATAGATGGCCTTGGCCGCGCCGGTCGAGGTCGGGATCATGGACAGCGCCGCCGCCCGCGCGCGCCGCAGGTCCTGGTGGGGCAGGTCCAGGATCTTCTGGTCGTTCGTGTACGAGTGCACGGTCGTCATCTGGCCCTTCACGATCCCGAACGTGTCCTGGAGGACCTTGGCCACCGGGCCCAGGCAGTTCGTGGTGCAGGAGGCGTTGGAGATGATCGTGTGCTTCCGGGGGTCGTACTTCTCGTGGTTGACCCCCATGACGACGGTGAGGTCCTCGTTCTTGGCGGGGGCGGAGATGATGACCTTCCTGGCCCCGGCAGTGATGTGGGCCTTGGCCTTCTCCGCGTCGGTGAAGAGGCCGGTGGACTCGATGACGTACTCGACGTCGAGGGCCTTCCAGGGGAGCTGGGCCGGGTCCCTCATGGCCAGGACCTTGACCGAGCGGCCGGCGACCCGGATCGTGTCGCCTTCCGCCTTCACCTCGTCCGGCAGGTTGCCGAGGATCGAGTCGTACTTCAGGAGATGCGCGAGGGTGGGGGCGTCGGTGATGTCGTTGACGGCCACGAACTCGAGCTCCTTCTCGTGAAGGGCGGCGCGAAGGATGTTGCGCCCGATGCGGCCGAAGCCATTGATGCCCACGCGGATAGACATTGTCGTCGCCTCCTGGACGGATGGACGGAAGTGAAGGAAGGCAGTCTATCCTAGCGCCCCGGGTGAGCGTCAACCGTTCTGCCGTTCTGCCGTATCATTCCCGCGTTGCCCGGAGGCGCCGACTGACCACCCCACGGCCGCGGCGGCGCGACGCCGAGGCGCGCATGGCGCTCTTCGCGTCGTCCAGCGACGCCGTGGTGAGCTTCGGCACCGATGGCCGCATCCTCACCCTCAACCCGCGCACCCAGTCGCTGTTCGGATATCGCGAAGCCGATCTGATCGGCCATCCCGTGGCCCTCCTCCTGGCCGCGACGCGCCCACGCCCCGGCCGGCCCGCGACGCCAAGCGACGTCCTGCCTCCCGAGCTGACGAGCGGGGAGGCACAGGTGCGGCTGGGACGACGGGCGGACGGAAGCGTGTTCGCGGTGGACGTCCTCGTCATGGAGGTCGAGGACGACCCGGCGTTCTCCATCGCCAGCTTCCGCAACGTGGAGGCGCGGGCGGCGGGCGAAGAGGATCTGCGGGCGTCGGAGGCCCGGTTTCGGGCGGCGGTGGAGACCCTGGGGGAAGGCCTCATCATCACGGACGCCGCGGATGTCGTCGTCTACGTGAACTCGCGCATGATGCAGCTCTCCGGTTACGCTGCGGAGGAGATGGTGGGCCGTGCCGTTCCGGCTCTGCTCGTGCCCCCCGAGGAGCAGGCGGCCTACGGCGAGCACATGCTCCTCCGCCTGCAGGGGATGTCCGAGCAATACGAGCTCGTCCTCCAGCGCAAGGACGGCAGCCGCTTCTGGGCCGAGATCACGGCCACGGCCTTCCGCGCGCCGGACGGGCGCATCGTGGGCACGCTGGGCGCGGTGATGGACGTCTCCGATCGCAAGCGGATCCAGGAGGAGCTGGTGGCGGCGGTCGACGCCTCGGAAGACGCGTCGCGGGCCAAGAGCGCGTTCCTGGCCAACATGAGCCACGAGTTGCGCACCCCCCTCAACGCCGTGATCGGCTACAGCGAGATGCTCACCGAGGAGGCGCGGGAGCGCGGCCTCGAGATCCTCCTGCCCGACCTCGACAAGATCCACAGCGCGGGCAAGCACCTGCTTCGGCTCATCAACGACATCCTCGACCTCTCGAAGATCGAGGCGGGCCGGATGGAGCTGTTCTCGGAGGTGTTCGACGTGAGCGCGCTCGTGCGCGAGGTGTCGGGCACAATCCGTCCCCTGGCCGAGCGGCGCGGGAACGCCCTCGACCTGCGCTGCGGGGAAGAAGCGCTCCGCATGCGCGCCGATCAGACCCGCGTGCGCCAGGTCCTGCTGAACCTCATGAGCAACGCCGCCAAGTTCACCGAGAACGGCCGCGTCACCCTGGACGTCGAGCGCACCGAGGTCAACGGCGCGCCCTGGATGCGTTTCCGCGTGATCGACACCGGGATCGGCCTCAGCCCCGAGCAGCTGGCCAAACTCTTCCAGGCCTTTTCCCAGGCCGACGCCTCCACCACGCGCAAGTACGGCGGGACGGGGCTCGGCCTCGTGATCAGCCGGCAGCTCTGCCAGATGATGGGCGGCGAGGTCACCGTGGAGAGCGACCTCGGCCGCGGCTCCGTGTTCACGATGCTGCTGCCCAGCAACCTGGAGCCCGGCGAGCTGGCCGCGGACGTCGAGGCCCAGACGGCGCGCTACGAAACGATGCCGCCCACCGGAGAGCCGGCCACCGTGCTCGTCATCGACGACGACCGCGTCGTCCGCGACCTGCTCCTCCGCTTCCTGGAGAAGGAGGGCTTTCGCGTGGTCACGGCGTCGGACGGGGACGAGGGACTCCGGGTGGCGCGCGAGGTGCGGCCCAGCCTCATCACCCTCGACATCGTGATGCCGGGCCTGGACGGGTGGGGTGTGCTCAAGGGCCTCAAGGCCGACGCGGACCTGGCCAACATCCCGGTCATGATGATCACGATCGTCGACAACCCGGGGCTGGGTCATTCGCTGGGCGCGGTCGAGTACCTCACCAAGCCGATCGACTGGCGGCGCCTGGGCACGGCGGTGGCGAAGTATCGGGCGGCGCGGAGTCAGGGTGTACGCGCTGTATAGCCTGGCGCTCGTCCTTGGCCTCCTCGCCGCCGCCCCCTATTACCTCTGGAAGGGGCGCGGCTCCGGCAAGTACCTGCGCACGCTGGGCGAGCGGCTGGGCGGGCCTCCGCCCGCGCTGGCCACGGGCGAGCCCTCCATCTGGATTCACGCCGTCTCCGTGGGCGAAGTGCTGGTGGCGCGCGGGCTGGTGGACGCCCTCAAGGCCCGTTTCCCGGCGCGGCGCGTGATCGTCTCCACGACGACTGCGACCGGCCATGCGCTCGCGCGGCAGGCCCTCGCCGCCGACGGCGTCTTCTTCAATCCCCTCGACCTGCCCTGGGCGGTGCGGCGCGCCCTCGCCGGCCTGAACCCGTCCCTGCTCGTGCTGGTGGAGACGGAGATCTGGCCCAACCTGATTCACGAGGCCCATCGCCGCGGCACGCGCGTCGCCGTGGCCAACGGCCGGCTCTCCCCGCGCTCGTTCCCACGGTACCGCCGCCTGCGGCCCTTCCTGGCCCGCGTCCTCCGCGAGGTCGACGTGTTCCTGATGCAGGGCGAGGCTCACGCGGAGCGGGCGCGCGCCCTCGGCGCGCCGCCCGCGCGCGTCCGGGTGACGGGAAACATCAAGTACGACGCGCCCGCCGCGACGGGGGCGTCCTCCTCGGGGATGAAGGCGCTTCTCGGCGAAGGCGCGGACGGCCCACTGTGGGTCGCGGGGAGCACGATGGCGGGCGAGGAGGAGCTGGTCTTCCGCGCGTTCGCGGAGGCGCGCGCCGATGCACCCTTGCTGCGGCTGCTGGTCGCCCCGCGCCATCCCGAGCGGGCGGCCGAGGTCGCCGCCCTCGCGGAGCGCGCCGGCCATCGCGTCGCGCGGCGCAGCGCGTTGGGCGAGTCCTCCTGGCGTGGCGGCGACGTGCTCGTGCTCGACACCATGGGGGAGCTGGCGCACGCCTATCCGTTCGCGACCGTCGTGTTCGTCGGCGGCAGCCTCGTTCCGACCGGAGGCCACAACGTCCTCGAGCCCGGACTCGCGGGGCGCGCCGTGATCGTCGGCCCCCACATGGAGAACTTCCAGGAGATCGCCGACGACCTGCGGGCCGCGGGCGCGCTCGTGCAGATCGTCCAGCCGGGGGAGCTCGGTCCAACGCTGTCGCGCCTCCTGCGAGACCCGTCCGAGCGGGAGCGGCTGGGCGCGCGCGCGAAAGCGCTGATCGAGGGAAACCGCGGCGCCCTGCGCACGACGGTGGATGCGCTGGCGGAGCTCGTCGCGTGAGAGCCTGGCTGGCTCCGCTGGGCGCCGCGTTCGGCGGCGCGACCCTCCTGAGGGCGGCGCTCTACCGCCGGGGCGTGCTCGCGGACACGCGCCTGGGCTCGCCGGTCATCAGCATCGGCAACCTGGCCATGGGCGGGCGGGGCAAGACGCCCCTGGTCGAGCTGACGGCCACGCTGCTGCGCGACGCGGGACGGCCGGTGGCGGTGCTCAGCCGCGGTCACGGCGGCGATTTCCGGGGAGACCTCCTCGTCGTCGGGGACGGCACGCGCGTGCTGGCGGAGGCGGCCCAGGCGGGGGACGAGCCGGTGATGCTCGCGCGCGCCCTGCCCGGGGTCGTGGTGGCCGTGGGACGCGACCGGGCCCGGGCCGGCCGTGCCGTGGAAGCGGCGATGGGACCGCGGGTCTTCGTCCTCGACGACGGCTTCCAGCACCTCCGGCTCGCGCGCGACCTCGACATCGTCTGCGTGGACGCGGGCGACCTGCGCGAGCGCCCGCTGCCCGCGGGAGTGCTCCGCGAGCCTCCCTCCGCGCTCGGGCGCGCGCACCTCATCGTGGTGAGCGGGGAAGAGGAGGACGCGGCGCGCGCGGCCGGCGATGCCCTCGCGCAACGGTTCGGGCCCGCGCGCGTGGTCCGCGCGCGGCGCTGTCCCGCGGGCTTCTTCGACCTCGCGGGCGCGCCCGCCCGCGCGCCCGCGCGTCCGTTCCTGCTCACGGGGATCGCGCGGCCGGAGCG
This sequence comes from Vicinamibacteria bacterium, assembly GCA_035715025.1. GTDB lineage: Bacteria > Acidobacteriota > Vicinamibacteria > Fen-336 > Fen-336 > AA29. The sequence continues at coordinate 6,010 of DASTLK010000784.1, read as the reverse complement.
CGTCGTGGCCGACCTCGTCGCCCAGGGCCTTCCCCTGGCCGGCCAGGCGGCGTTTGCCGATCACCACCGTTTCCGGAGCGATGAGATCGAGGCCGTCGGGCGCCAGGCGGAGCGAAGTGGCGCCGACGCGATCGTGACCACGGCCAAGGATGCGGTGCGGCTGCCCGTCACGGGGAGCGCGCTCCCCGTGCTCGTCTGGCGCGTGCGCTGCGCCGTGGACGACGAGGCCCGGTTCCGCGGGCGCGTTCTGGGCGTGGGCGGCGGCGCGTGAGGCGCGAAGAGCGCTACGCGATCGAGGCCCGGGCGGCGGCGATCGTGCAGGCGCTCGTGCGGCCCCTGCCGCGGCGCTGGACTCTCGGCCTCGGCCGGGCGCTGGGCAGGCTCCTGGCCGACCTGGACCCGCGCCACGTGGCCATCGCGGCCGAGAACCTGCGCCAGGCCTTCCCGCATTGGGACGAGCCACGCCGGCTGCGCACGGCCCGAGCGGTCTACGCGCACTTCGGCCAGACCCTGCTCGACATCCTCTGGATGGCCGAGCAGCCGCGGGAACGCCTGCTCTCTCTCATCGTGGAGGAAGGCCGCGAGAACGCGGACGCCGTGCGCGCGGCCGGGCGCGGCGTGGTGTACGTGACCGGCCATTTCGGGAACTGGGAGTTCTACGGCGTCGCCTTCGGCTGGTTGGGCGAGCCCGTCGGCGTGGTCGCGCGTCCGCTCGACAACCCCGCGCTCGAGGCACGGCTGACCGCGTTCCGGACGCGCTCGGGCAACACCGTGATCTCCAAGCGCCGCGCCTTGCAGGACATCCTGCGCCTCCTCCGCCAGGGCGCGGGGGTGGCCATCCTGGTCGACCAGAACGTGCAGGAGCAGGACGGCATCTTCGTCGAGTTCTTCGGGCGGCCGGCGGCGACGACGACCGTGGCCGCCGCGCTCGCCGTCAAGACGGGGTGCGCGCTGTTGCCGGTGCACTGCGAGGCGCTGCCGGACGGCCGCTACAAGTTCGTCTACGGCCGGCCCCTCGAGTGGACGACGACGGGGAATCGCCAGGACGACATCGCGCGGCTGACCCAGGCGCTGACGGCGGTGATCGAGGGATGGGTGCGAGAGCGGCCCGAGCAATGGCTGTGGATGCACCGGCGTTGGAAGACCCGGCCGCGTCCGGGGGCGGAGGCGCCGGCGGCCGCGATGGCCGGCCGTTCGGGGTGAGCACGGCGGCCCCGCGCGCGCCCGAGCGGATCCTGGTGCGCGCCCCGAACTGGATCGGCGACGTCGTGCTCTCGTTGGCCGCCGTGCGCGACCTGCGGCGCAACTTCCCGCGCGCGCGGATCGAGGTCCTGGCCCGGCCGTGGGTGGCCGACCTGTATCGCGCGGTGGCCGAGGTCGATGCGGTGAGGCTCGCGCAAGGCGTGCGGGTGGATGCGGACGCAGTGCGCGGCGCGTTCGACGCCGGCGTGCTGCTGCCGAACTCCTTCGGCTCCGCCCTCTCCCTGTGGCTGGCCGGGATCCCCGAGCGCTGGGGCTACGCCACCGACGGCCGCCGGCCCCTGCTCACGCGCGCGCCCCGCGTCCCGCCGCGGGTTCGAGGCCGAAGCCAGGTGTACTACTATCGTGCGATGCTCGCCGGCGCGGGGCTCCGCGTGTCCGCCGCACCCGACGTGTCGCTGAGCTGCCCGCCGGATTGGGCCCGGAGCGCCGGCGCCGACCGGCTGCTGGGGGCCGAGGACGGCGGGGCCTGGGTCGGGGTGAACCCCGGCGCGTTCTACGGCACGGCCAAGCGCTGGCTCCCGGAACGGTTCGCCGCCGTGGCGGATACCCTGGCCGACCGGGGAGCGCGCATCGCCCTCGTGGGCGGGGCGGCCGAGCGGCCGGTGGGCGCGGCCATCGCTGCCCAGATGCGCGCGCCCGCCCGCGTCCTCTGTGGCGAGACGACCCTCCCCGAGCTCGTCGGCGTGCTCGCCCGCCTGCGCCTGCTCGTCACCAACGACTCGGGCCCCATGCATCTCGCGGCCGCGCTCGGCCTCCCCGTCGTCGCCGTGTTCGGTCCCACGGACTGGCGCGAGACCCACCCCGTGGGCGAGGCCCATCGCGTCGTGCGGGAGCCCGTTCCCTGCTCTCCGTGCGGACTGCGGGAGTGCCCGATCGACCATCGCTGCATGCGCCGCGTCACCGTCGACCGCGTCCTCGCCGAGGTGGGGCCGCACCTGGGAGCGCGCTAGGCCGATGGGACGGCCGGCCATCTTCTTCGATCGTGACGGGACGCTGTCCCACGAGGTCGGGTACGTGAACCATCTCTCGCGCTTCCGGCTGCTGCCCTACGCCGTCGAGGCCGTCCGTCTCGTGAACGCGAGCGGCCGGCTGGCCGTCCTCGTCACCAACCAGGCCGGCGTGGCGCGCGGGTATTTCCCGGAGAGCCTCCTCCACGCCGTGCACTCTCACGTCCGCTCGGCGATGGAAGCGGGCGGTGCGCGTCTCGACGCCATCTACGTCTGCGTCCATCACCCCTCCGTCGGGCCGCCGCCCTACCGGCAGGACTGCGACTGCCGGAAGCCGCGTCCCGGACTGCTGCGGCAGGCGGAGAAGGAGATCGGAGCCGACCTCGCGCGGTCATGGATGATCGGGGACCGGCATGGAGACCTCGCGGTGGCCTGGGCGGTCGGGGCGCGCGCCGCTCTCGTGAAGACGGGGTACGGACTGGGCGAGCTCACCTGGCACGCCGCCCAGTGGCCGCGCGCGCCCGACCTCGTCGCCGAGAACGTCCTCGAGGCCGTGGAGAGGATCCTGAGCGCGCACGAGGACGCCGCGTGAGCGCGCGGGGCGCCCGTTCGCCGGCCGAAGAGCTCGACGGCGTGGTGGACGCCTTCCGCGGCAAGCGCGTGCTCGTGGTCGCGGACCTCGTGGCCGACGAGTTCCTCTACGGCTCGGTGCAGCGCGTGAGCCGCGAGGCGCCCGTCCTCATCATCCAGTACGACACCACCGACGTCCGCCTGGGCGGCGGCGCGAACGCGGTGAACAACATCGCGACCCTGGGCGGCTCGCCCATCCCGATGGGCGTCCTCGGCGGTGACGAGCACGGGCGCCGGCTGCGCGCGCTCCTGCGCGAGCGGCGCGTCACCACCGCGCACGTGGCGACGGATCCCGCCTACGTCACGCCCGTCAAGACGCGGATCCTGGCCGGGGGCGTGCACTCGGCCAAGCAGCAGATGGTGCGTATCGACAAGGCCACGCGTCTGTCCGACCGCAGCCCCGCGCGCGAGCGCGTCCGCCGCGCCCTGCGCGCCTTCCGGGGTCCCCTGCACGCCGTGCTCGTGAGCGATTACGGTTTCAACCTCGTCACGCCCGCCCTCGTGGAGGAGGCGGTCGCCCTCGCCCGCCGGCGCCGCGTCCCCGTCACCGTCGACACACGCTACGGGCTGCTCGGGTTCCGCGGCATGACCGCGGTGACCCCGAACGAGCCGGAGGTCGAGGCGGCGCTCGGGATCACCATCGGCCACGACCGCGGCCGGCTGGAAGCGGCGGGACGCACGCTCCTCCGGCGGCTCGGAGTGAAGGCGGTGCTCGTCACGCGCGGGAGCGACGGCATGGCCCTCTTCGAGCCGCGCCGGCCCACCGTCCACATCCCGATCTACGGCACCGACCAGGTCGCCGACGTGACGGGTGCCGGCGACACCGTGATCGCCGCGTTCACTCTCGCCCTGGCCGCGGGCGCCGATCCCCTGCAGGCGAGCCTGCTCGCCAACTACGCCGGGGGGATCGTGGTGATGAAGCGCGGCACCGCCACCGTCGCCCCCCTGGAGCTGCGGAGGGCGATGGCGACCGATGCCGCGCCCGGCCCGCTCCTGGGACCATCGTGAGAGCGGCGGCGGAGAAGATCGGGACCCTCGACGAAGTGCGCCGCCGCGTGGACGACGCGCGCGGGGGCGGACGCACGATCGCCTTCGCCAATGGCTGCTTCGATGTCCTGCACGTCGGGCACGTGCGCTACCTGGAGGGCGCACGCGCGGAAGCGGACGTCCTCGTGGTCGGCGTGAACGGCGACGCGTCCGTTCGGCGCCTGAAGGGTGAGGGCCGCCCCGTGCTCCCCGAGGCCGATCGCGCGCTGCTGGTCGCGGCCCTGCGCGCGGTCGACGAGGTGGTGGTGTTTCCGGACGACGACGTCTCCAGGCTTCTGCTCGCGCTGCGGCCGGACGTGCACTGCAAGGGCACGGACTACACGCCCGACACCGTTCCCGAGAAGGACGTCGTGCGCTCGTACGGCGGGCGCGTGGCCATCGTGGGAGATCCCAAGCGCCACGACACGCGCGTGCTGCTCGAGCGGATCCGGGCGGGCGGGCAGCGATGACGGCGACGCCCAGCGAGGTCCTCCTCGTGCGCCTGTCCGCCATCGGGGACGTCGTGCACACGCTGCCCGTGGCGGCGGCGCTCAAGCGGCGCGGCTGCCGGGTGGCCTGGATCGCGGAGCCGGCGGCCCGCCCGCTCCTGGAGGGCAACCCCGCGGTCACGCAGGTCGTGGCCGCCCCCCCCGCGCGGGCCTGGCGCCTCGGCGCCGTGCGCGCGGCGGTGACGGAGTTGCGACGGACGCGCCGCGACGCCGCCCTCGACCTGCAGGGCCTCTGGAAATCGGCCGCCTGGGCGCGCCTCAGCGGCGCCCGGCGCGCCATCGGGTTCGCCCCACGCTGGCGGCGCGAGCCGCTCTCGGGCGTGCTGCTCAGCGAGCAGGCCCTGCTGGGGCCGGAGGCCGTGCACGTCATCGACAAGAACCTGGCCCTGCTCCGAACCGTCGGCATCTCCGCGTTCGGTCTCCGGGAGTTCCCCCTCCCGCCCACGGCCGCGATGGCGGCGCGGGTGGCCGCGGCCCTGAAGGCGGACTCGATCGAGGACGACTACGTCATCCTGAACCCCGGTGGGGGCTGGGCGAGCAAGCTGTGGCCGCCCGAGTTCTTCGCGCGCGTCGCGCTGGGCCTGCGCGGTCGCGGCCTGGCCGCGGTCGTGACCTGGGGACCCGGAGAGGAGAAGCTCGCCGATCGCGTCGTGGCCGCGTCGGAGGGCGCCGCGCGCCGCGCGTTTCCGACCACGCTGCTCGAATTCGTGGAGCTGGCGCGACGGGCGCGCCTCGTGGTGGCCGCGGACACCGGTCCCCTGCATCTCGCCTGCGCGGCCGGGGTCCCGGTGGTCGGGATCTTCGGGCCCACCGACCCCGCGCGCAATGGTCCGTGGTCGGCCGCCGACGTCACCGTCCGGCGCCGCCCGCTCTGCTCTCCGTGCCATCGCCGCCGCTGCTCCGTGCACGAAGGCGTGATGCACGCGATCCCGCCGGAAGAGGTCCTGAAGGCGATCGACCGCCGGCTGGGCGCGCCGGGCGCGGGCACCCCGATCGACATTGCCGTCTAGGCTCCGCGTCCCGCTGGGATGGGTGGCGGGCGCCATCGTGATCGCGCTCGCGCGCCCGCGCCCCTGGTCGCTCGTGGCCGGCCTCGCCCTCGGGCTCCTGGGCGAAGCCATCCGCATCTGGGCCTCCGGGCACATCGAGAAGACACGGGTGCTGGCCACGGGCGGGCCGTACGCACATACGCGGAACCCCCTGTACCTGGGCAGCACGCTGATGGCGGCCGCCATCGCTCTGGCCTCCGCCAGCCCGTGGGCGGCCCTCGTGGCCGCCGCCTACTTCGTGGCCTTCTACCCCTCCGCCATCCGCGGCGAAGCGGAGTTCCTGGCCACCCGATTCCCGGACACCTTCGCCCCCTGGGCGCGCGAGGTACCCGCCTTCGCGCCGCGGCTCACTCCCGGCGGGCCGCGCGCCTCGCGCTTCTCGTGGGCGCGCGTCGGCCTCAATCGCGAATGGCGGACCCTGCTGGCGGTCCCGCTGGCCCTCGCGCTCCTCTGGGCGCGCGGCCGCTACCTCCCCTACTGAGAGTGGCCGCGATAGACTGGCGGTCACGCCGTTCGTCATCGAGAGGAGACCGATGCCCCACAAGGTCAATCGTCGCGACTTCGTGAAGACGGGAACGGCGGGCCG
>DASTLK010000783.1:0-2322 GCA_035715025.1 Vicinamibacteria bacterium | reverse complement strand
GCGACCGGGCCGTGGTCCACACGTTCAGGTAGAGGCAGTCCTCTCCCATCTGCGCGTCGCGCGTGCGCAGCGGTCCCCACATCGGCCCCTGCATGCAGCGCGTGCCCCAGTCGCCCTTGCGCACGCCTGTCCAGGGCCGGAGAGGTTGCGGAGCCTTCCACCGCAGGGCGCCGACGGGAGGCGCCGCGAAAGGGACTCCCTTGAAGAGGCGGACGGAACGCTCCGTCCCCGCCGTCCCTTCGAGGATGCCGCCCTCGACCTTGACCGTGTCCGCGGCCCGGGCCATCGGGGCCAGGACCATGATGACGGCGACGATGAGCAACCTGCTGCGATCCATCAGTCCTCCTGGACGACGAGCCCCACGTCCGACGTCAGCGCGAGGCCTCGTCGGGGATGGCCAGCGCGATGATGTTCGGCCCCGCGGCCACGGCGACGTACTGCTTTCCGTCGAACATGTAGGTCATGGGCGAGGCCTTCCAGGTCTGATTCGTCTGGAAGGTCCAGAGACGTTTGCCGGATTCCGCGTCGACCGCCATGAGGCCGCCGCCGTCCTCACCGACGAAGACGAGGCCGGTGGCGGTCGACAAGGTTCCGCCCCAGGAATTCGCGGGGCCGGTCTGCGCCAGCTCCCATGCGACTCGTCCCGTCCGGATGTCGATCGCGCGCAGGATCCGCTGCGGCTTGGGATCCGGCGCCGTGCGCTGGGTCCCGCCCAGATAGGTCCGCCCGCTCTCCCACTCCCCCTGGTCGCTCTTGGTGTACACGCTGCACTTCTCGACCGTCTGCAGGTAATAGAGGCCGGTGGCGGGGTTGAAGGAGGGCGCGTACCAGTTGGTCGCGCCGTCCTGCGAGGGACACACCTTCGTCCCCGCCGCCGTCGGCTCCTGACCCGGAATCTTCACGGGACGGCCGTCGGCGCCGATACCGGAGGCCCAGGTGAGGTTCCGGATGAACGGCTTGGCCAGGAGCAGCGCGCCGTCGCGGCGATCGAACACGTAGAAGAACCCGTTGCGGTTCGCGTGCAGCATCAGCGGGCGCGGCTGGCCCTGCCACTGCGCGTCCACGAGCACCGAGGTCTGGGTGGCGTCCCAGTCCCAAAGGTCGTGCGGAGTGAACTGGTAGTGCCACACGCGCTTCCCCGTCTTGCGGTCGAGGGCGAGGATGCAGCTCGCGTAGAGGTTGTCGCCCTGGCGATCGTCTCCGTTGTATTCCTTGGTGGGATTGCCCGTGGGCCAATACACGAGGTCGAGCGCGGGGTCATAGCTGCCGGTGAACCAGGTCGGCGCTCCGCCATGCACGACGTCCTTGCCCTGCCACGTCTCCGATCCGGCCTCGCCGGGCCTGGGCACGGTCCAGAACCGCCACACCTCCTTGCCCGTGGCCTGCTCGTAGGCGGCGACGAAGCCGTTCGCGCCGTGCTCGCCGCCGGACACGCCCGAGATGACGAGGTCGCCGGCCGGCAGCGGCGCCGATGACGCCGCATAGTTCTGGTGCCAGTCCGCCATCTCCGTCTCCCACCGCAGCTCGCCGGTGTAGCGGTCGAGGGCGATGAGGTGCGCGTGATCCGTGACCATGAAGACGCGATCGCCCGCGACTCCCGCGCCGCGGTTGGCGTTGCCGCCGGAGACGCCCTTGGTGGGGGCCCGCTTGTAGTGCCAGATCGGCCGGCCCGTGCCCGCGTCCAGGGCGAAGCACTGATTCGGAGCCGTGACGTACATGACTCCGCCGACCACCACCGGAGTCACCTGCAGGAGGCCCGCATCGGGAATCGAGAACAGCCATCGGGAGGCCAGGCGCGTGACCGTCGTCTTGTCGATCTGGGTCAGCGTGGTATACCGGTTGCCGCCGGGATCGCCGTTATAGGTGGGCCACCCGGCCTCGGAGGTGACCGCTCGAAACACGTCTCCCGCGCGCCGCAGCAGGTGCAGCCGCTTGTCGTCGGTCAAGAGCTGGAGATCGTCGAGGCCTTCCCCGAGGACCTGCCCCTCGAGCGTGCCGCCATCGGTCGTCCGGACGCTCTTGCGCTCGACCTTTGGGGCCTCCCGCTGCAGCGCGCGCAGGAACTTCCGCAGGCCCGCCATCTCCGCCTCGGGAACGAGCCTGCCCGGCATGCCCTTCAGCGGACGCCCGTCGTGGATCAGCGTCGTGAGATCCGCATCACTGAGGGCGGAGAGACGCACGTCGATCGCCGGTCCTTTTTCGCCGCCCTCGCCATCGCCACCATGGCAAAGGGCGCAGCGTTGCTCGAAGGTCTTGCGCCCCGATTCGAGGCTCTGCGCGGACGCGCCTTCGGCGCCGGCCAGGAAACCCGCGACGAGCACG
>DASTLK010000782.1:0-3818 GCA_035715025.1 Vicinamibacteria bacterium | reverse complement strand
CCTGCTGCGGGCGGCGGCCAAGAACTTCGCGCACGTGGCCGTGGTCGTCGATCCCGCGGACTACACGCTCCTCCTCGAGCAGCTCGACCGCGACGCGGGGCCGGACGCGGCCACGCGCCTCTACCTCGCCCAGAAGGCCTTCCGCCACACCTCGCGCTACGAGGCGGCCATCGCCGGATACTTTGCCCAGGTGGAGGCCAAGGGCGATTCCTACGGAGTCGCGGAGACGGAAGAGGTGTTCCCGTATCGCCTCGCCCTCTCCTTCGAGAAGGTCCAGGACCTGCGCTACGGCGAGAACCCGCACCAGCGCGCCGCGTTCTACAGCGACCTCGGCTCGACGCTGTACTCGGTGGCCTCCGCGCGCAAGCTGCAGGGCAAGGAGCTCTCGTTCAACAACATCCTCGATCTGGATGCGGCCTGGCGCCTGGTCACCGAGCTCCCGGACCCCGCCTGCGTGATCGTGAAGCACACGAACCCCTGCGGCACCGCGATCGGCGCCCATCCGCTGGAGGCGTACACGCGCGCGTGGGAGTGCGATCCCATGTCCGCGTTCGGCGGCATCCTGGCCTTCAACCGCCGCGTGGACGGCACCACCGCGCAGCGCCTGGCCGAGAAGTTCGTGGAGGCGGTGATCGCGCCCGGCTACGAGCCGGACGCCAAGAAGGCGCTGGCGGCGAAGAAGAACCTGCGCGTGCTCGACATGGACACCACCGCCATCCACAAGGTGACGGGGTTCGACCTGCGGCGCGTCATGGGCGGTCTGCTCGCGCAGGAGTGGGACCTTCACCGCTTGGAGAAGAGCCACTGCGAGGTGGTCAGCAAGCGCAAGCCGACCGAGGAGGAATGGAAGGCGCTGCTCCTGGCCTGGACCGTCGTCAAGCACGTCAAGTCCAACGCGATCGTCTATGCCAATGCCGTCCAGACCGTCGGCGTGGGCGCGGGCCAGATGAGCCGCGTGGACGCGGCGCGCTTCGCGGCCTTGAAGGCGCAGCTCCCCTTGAAGGACACCGTGGCCGCGTCGGACGCGTTCTTCCCGTTCCGCGATGGTCTCGACGAGGTCGCGCGCACGGGCGCGACCGCGGTGATCCAGCCGGGGGGGTCGGTCAAGGACGAGGAGGTCATCGCCGCCGCCGACGAGCACAAGCTCGCCATGGTGTTCACGGGCGTGCGCCATTTTCGCCACTGACGTCAGCGCGAGAGGTAGCGCTCGCGGTGCCGCACCTTCAGGCGGCGGTCGGCCAGGCGCACTTCGAGACGATGGCTCTTTCCTCGCGGTCCGGCGGCCGGGGCGAAGCCGAGGACGTACTGCGACGCGAGCTCCTCGAGCAGCCGGTCCAGCGCCCCGGCCAGGCCGTGCCCGGCGGGAAGGAGCACGAGGCCACCCGACGCGTCCGCGAGCCGGGTGAGGAAGCTGCGCGCGGCCAGGGTGTCGGGGGCGGTCGGGAAGCCGCCGCCGGTGCGCCCCACCGTCCCCGGCCGGTAGTTGGTCGGTCCAGACGACCATCCCGCCGCGGCCACGAACGGGACCGGATAGATCCCCACGTTCGCGGACTCGATCGCGCGGAACATCTGTGTCTCCGTGACCGCGCTTCCGAAGTCGACGCCGTCGGAGAGGAGGATGAGCACGCCCCGTCCGGACCCATGACGGACGAGGTCGTCGATGCCGGCCACGACCGCGGAGCGGATGGCGGACGCGCCGTTGGGCGGCCGGGCGGCCACGATGTCCGACAGCAGGGACATGGGGTCGGCGTCGGTGCGCCAGAAGCGGATGTCGGTGTCGAAGGAGATGACCGAGCGCCGCCGCAGCCTCGGTATCTTCTCCAGCACGGCCAGCGCCGCGCGCTGGGCGCTCTGGAGCTCCGCGGTCATGCTGCCGCTCGTGTCGAGGAGGAGCGCGACGTCGAGGGCCACTCCCTCGTCGCCCGGGTGCGAGAAGACGGACACGGGCCGGGGCCGGCCGTCCTCGCGCACCTCGAACGCGGACGCGGGCAGGTCGGGCACCACGCGCCCGGCGGGATCGAGCACGGTCACGGTGACATAGACGAGGTCGAGCTGCGACCCGAACACGGGCGGCGCCGGCGGCGCGGGCGATTGGGCGGTCGCGGCGGCGGCCAGGAGCCCGATCGCGATCGTGCCCAGGAGCGCCTTCAATGCGGGGCCACCGCCGCGGCGGCGTACTCGACCGCGAACCTCGGGGCGGCCCGGAGGAGCCGGCGCTTGAGCCCTCCATAGCCCTGCTCGCCGAGGACGAGGTCCCCCAGCACGCTGCGGATGGCGCCGCTGCGCGCGGCGAAGCGGACCATGCGCCGCGCGAAGCCGGGGGCGTAGAAGTGGCCGTGCAGGGCGGCCGCCTTGAGCAGCTCGTGCCCGAAGGCCTGCAGGGCGCGCTCGGGATAGCGGCGGGCCGACCCGTCCTCTCGCAACGTCTCCGCCAGCACCTCCGCCGAGCGCAGCGCGTAGTAGATGCCCTCGCCCGTGATGGGATCGGCGAGAGCGGCCGCGTCGCCGACGAGCGCCCATCGATCCCCCGCGATCTCCAGCAGCGACTGCGCATCCGCCGACGGCGAGGGAATGGTGTGGGCGTAGCGCGGAGCCTCCGCGTCGACCAGAGCGGGGAACGCGCGCGCCACCTCGAACTCGAGACGGTCGATCATCCGGCGGGTGGGCACGCGCGCGAGAGGGGCGCAGATGCCGACACCGACGTGGCCCGGCCGCGGGAACAGCCACAGGTATCCCTCGAGCTCCGGCGCGAAGCGGACGACCATCTCGGAATCCCCACGCGCGAACCAGCCCGCGGCCATCATCAGCCGGGCCGGCGCCGTCGGCGCGAGCAGGGTGCGCCGGACGAGGCTGCCCGCGCCGTCCGCCCCCACCACGATGTCGAACGTCTCGTCGCGGCCCTGGGAGGTGCGCAGGCGTCCCGAGGCCTCGACGGCGGTCACGCGCTCGGCCACGTGGAGGGCGCCGGCCGCGACCGCGCGCCGCAGCAGCCAGGCGTCGAGAGCGCGCCGCGACGCGATCCCGACGGGCTGCGCGAGCACGACCTCGACGGAGTCGCCGGCGCCGGAGTCGAAGCGGCAGCGGTCGAGCCGGCGCACGGGCAGAGGGTCGTCCGCCGGCGCCGCCGGCAGCAGGCGCAGGGCTTTCGCGGTCAGCCCGCCTCCGCACGGCTTCTCGCGTGGATGGGAGGCGTCGAACACGACGACGCGCGCGCCGTCGCCGGCCAGGCGCAGGGCGGCCAGGGCTCCCGCCGGCCCGGCGCCCACCACGGCCACCTTCATGTCGAGAGTCTAGTGCGCCGCGGCCTCGGCGGCGGCCGTCACTTCCTCGGGGGTCGCGGTGGCGGTGCCCACCTTGCCCACGACCACGCCTGCGGCGAGGTTGGCCAGCCGCGCCGCCTCCGGAAGACCGGCGCGCGTGCAGCGGGCGAGGCCGATGGTCGCGATCACGGTGTCGCCGGCCCCGGTCACGTCGAAGACCTCGCGGGCGGCGGTCGGGATGTGCAGGGGTCGCCGCCCCGGCTCGAAGAGCGACATCCCCTGCTCACCGCGCGTGATGAGCGCGGCCTCGCAGCGCAGTCGGCGCAGGATCGCGGCCCCCGCGGTGAGCACGTCCGCCTCGGAGCGGATGCGCACGCCCGTCGCCTCCTCCGCTTCCGCCTGGTTCGGCGTCACCAGGGCCACCCGGCGATAGAGCGCGAAGTGCGCGACCTTCGGATCGACGAGGACGGGCAGTCCGCGCCGGCGGGCCAGGGCCAGCACCGCCTTCATCACGGCGGCGGTGACGACGCCCTTTTGGTAATCGGACAGGATCACCGC
>DASTLK010000781.1:0-13484 GCA_035715025.1 Vicinamibacteria bacterium | reverse complement strand
CGGGGACGCGTGGACGTGGACCGCGAAGCGGGCCCGAGCGAAGTCGTGGTCCTGGCCGACGAGACCGCGGATCCGGGGTGGGTCGCGGCCGACCTGCTCGCCCAGGCCGAGCATGGCAGCGGCGAGGAGACCGTCGTCCTGGTCACGACCTCGTCGGAGCTGGCGGACGAGACGGCGCGCCTGGTCGCGCAGGGCGTCGGCAGCGTCGCCAATGCCGCCGCGGCCCGCCACGCCCTGGCCCGCCACGGTGCGATCGTTCTGGTGGGGAGCCTGGACGAAGGGATCGAGGCCCTGAACCTCCTCGCTCCCGAGCATGCCGAGGTCATGACGCGGGCGGCGGCGGCGATCGCGGCGCGCGTGGTGGCGGGCGCGGTGTTCGTCGGCCCCTGGGCGCCCGTCGCCGTCGGCGACTACGGGGTCGGACCCAACCACGTCCTGCCCACCGGGGGCGCCGCGCGCTACGCCTCGCCGCTCTCCGTGCGCGATTTCCAGCGGCGGCACAGCCGGGTGCGCCTCGGCCGCGCCGGCCTCGCCCGCATCACGGAAGACGTGGTGCGTGTCGCCCAGGCCGAAGGCTTCCGCGGGCACGCCCAGAGCGTGCTCACCCGGTTCGAGGGGTGACATGAGCGATCCTCTCCGTCACGTCAAGCCGGCCGTGCGCGCCCTCAAGCCCTACACCCTGGCCGCGCGCCAGGCCCCGATCAAGATCAACCAGAACGAGAACCCTTTCGAGCTTCCGGACGCGATGAAGCGGCGCGTCCTCGAGCGCGCGCTGGCCCGGCCCTGGGGCCGCTACCCGGAGTTCGACCCGCACGAGCTCACGGCGGCCCTCGCGCAGCTTGCGGGTTGGCGGCCGGACGGCGTGCTCGCCGGCAACGGTTCGAACGAGCTCATCGAGGCCCTGCTGCTCGTGACCGTCGGCCCCGGGACCAGGGTCGTGATCCCGGAGCCGACCTTCACCTTGTACGCGCTTCTCACGTCGATCCTGGGCGGCGAGTCCGTGCGGGTCTCGCTCGGTCCCGACCTCGAGTACGACGTGGACACCATCGCGCAGGCCCGGCGGCAGCGCGAAGCCGCGGTCACCATCGTGTGCTCACCCAACAACCCGACGGGAGGAACCCTGTCGCGGGACGAAGTGGTGCGGCTGTGCGCGGAGGGCGACGGCCTGGTCGTGATCGACGAGGCCTACCACGAGTTCTCGGGCGAGTCGGTGGTGCCGCTCCTGGCCGAGCACGAGAACCTCGTCGTGCTGCGGACCTTCTCCAAGGCCATGTCCCTGGCCGGGCTGCGCGTGGGGTACCTGCTGGCCTCGCCGGCCCTGGTGCGCGAGATCGACAAGGCGCGCCTCCCCTACAACATCAACTTCTTCTCGCAGATGGCGGCGCTGGCCGTGCTCGAGGAGCGAGGCGAGATGGAGAGCAGCGTCGCCCGCCTGCGGCGCCTGCGCGACGCGCTCTTCGCCGACCTGCAGCGCCTGCGCGGGATCCGCGCCTATCCGTCACGCGCGAACTTCATCCTGATCGAGCTGCAGGATCGGGAGCCGCGCGCCGTGTTCGAGTCGCTCTACGCCGCGGGCGTGCTCGTGCGCGACGTCAGCACCTACCCGCGCCTCGGCCGCTGCCTGCGCGTGAGCGTGGGCACGGAGGCGGAGAACGAGGCCCTGCTCGCCGGGCTGCGGCGGGCGCTGGGGGAGATGCCGGCGCGGGCGGCCGCCGGAGCCAGGGAGGAGAGATGAGCGAACGCCGGGTCCGACGTCCGCAGAGAGCCGCGCCGGTACGCCCGCGGCAGGGGCGCGTGGAGCGCAAGACGCGCGAGACGGACATCCGTCTCGTCCTCGATCTGGACGGCTCCGGCCGCGCGAAGGCCTCCACCGGAATCGGGTTCTTCGATCACATGCTTACCGCGCTGGCCAAGCACGGCCACTTCGATCTCGACGTGCGCTGCAAGGGCGACCTGCACGTGGACGCGCACCACTCGGTGGAGGACGTCGGCATCGCGCTCGGGCAGGCCCTGCGCCAGGCCCTGGGGGACAAGCGCGGCATCGTGCGCTTCGGGCACGCGTACGTGCCCCTGGACGAGGCGCTCTCGCGCTGCGTGATCGACCTCTCGGGGCGCCCGTGGCTCCACTTCGGCGTGGAGTTCAAGGCCCGGCAGATCGGCACCATGCCCACGGAGCTGTTCGAGGACTTCTTCTGGGCCCTGGCCGACCACGGGCGGCTGAACATCCACCTCGACGCCATCCGGGGCCGCAACGGCCACCACATCGCGGAGACCCTGTTCAAGGCCACCGCGCGCGCGCTGTCCATGGCCGTCGCCCTCGACCCGCGCGTGAAGGACGTGCCCAGCACGAAAGGCTCCTTGTGACGAAGCAGCACGAGCGAGGACGTCTTCTATGACTATCGCCGTGGTCGACTACGGCATCGGCAACCTCGGCAGCGTGATGAAGGCGTTCCGCCATCTGGGCGCGCCCGCCATCCTCAGCGGCGACATCTCGGAGCTGCGACGGGCCGACGTCCTCGTCCTGCCCGGCGACGGCGCCTTCGCTTCGACGATGGAAGAGATCGAGGGACGGGGCCTGGTGTCCGTGCTGCGGGAGGCGGTGGAACAGGGACGCACCCTGCTCGGCATCTGCATCGGCATGCAGCTCCTGTTCGAGGAGAGCGAGGAGCACGGCCGGCATCGCGGCCTCGGCCTCTTGCCCGGCCGCGTGCGGCGGCTGGAGGGTGAGATGCCGATCCCGCACATGGGCTGGAACCAGCTCCACCCCACGCGGCCGCACCCGATGCTCGAAGGCGTGGCCGACGGGGCCCACGTCTACTTCGTCCACTCGTACTGGTGCGACGCGCCGGCCGAGGTCGTCCTGGCCGAAACCGACTACGGTGCGCGCTTCCCCGCCATCGTCGGGCGCGGCAACGTCCTGGGCGTGCAGTTCCATCCCGAGAAGAGCCAGGCCGTGGGCCTCCGCCTGATGGAGAACTTCGTGCGCGCGTTCGCGCTTTCCCACGCCGGGAGGACGGCATGATCGTGATGCCCGCCATCGACGTGCGCGGGGGCAAGGTGGTGCGCCTCAAGCAGGGCCAGCTCCAGGAAGAGACGGTCTACGGCAGCGACCCGGGGGCGGTAGCGCGCAAGTGGGCGGATGAAGGGGCGCGACGGCTGCACGTCGTGGACCTCGACGCGGCCGTCTCAGGCCGACCCCAGTTCGATGCCATCGCCGCCGTGATCGACGCCGTGGACATCCCCGTCGAAGTGGGTGGCGGCCTGCGCGTGCTCGAGATCGCGATGCGCTATCGCGACCGCGGCGCCGATCGCGTGGTCTTCGGGACCGCGGCCATCGCCGATCCGGGCGTGGTCCAGGAGGCGGCGCGGCTGTGGCCGCAGTCGGTGGCGGTGGCCCTCGACGCCCGCAACGGCAAGGTCGCGGTCGCGGGCTGGAAGGAGATCACGCGCGTGGACGCGGTCGAGCTGGCCCGGCGGGTGAAGGGATGGGGTGTGTCCCGGGTGCAGTACACGGACGTGATGCGGGACGGCACCCTGACGGGCCCGAACCTTCCCGGTGTCGAGGCCATGGCCCGCGAGGCAGGACTGCCCATCACCGCCGCGGGCGGGATCTCGGTCCTCGACGACCTCACCCGCCTGGCCGCCCTCGAGCCGCTCGGCGTCGACGAGGTCATCGTGGGGAAGGCGCTCTACGAGAAGCGCTTCACCCTGGCCCAGGCGCACGAAGCGCTGGCTCGCGCGGCGGGGTCCAGGAAGGAGCAGCGTTGACGCTGGCCAGGCGCCTCGTGCCCTGCCTCGACGTGGACCGCGGCCGCGTGGTCAAGGGCGTGAAGTTCGTCTCCCTCCGCGACGCCGGTGATCCCGTCGAGTGCGCGGCCCGCTACGACGCGGAGGGCGCGGACGAGCTGGTCTTCCTCGACATCACGGCCTCCTCCGACGCGCGGCCGATCGTGCTGGAGATGGCCCGGCGCGCGGCCGACACGGTCTTCCTGCCCTTCACGGTCGGGGGCGGCGTGCGCTCGGTCGAGGACGCGGACGCCCTCCTGCGCGCGGGCGCGGACAAGGTCGCGGTGAACACGGCGGCCGTCCGCGACCCCTCCCTGCTGGAGCGGCTGGCGCATCGCTTCGGATCGCAGGCCGTGGTGCTCGCCATCGACGCGCGCGCCGTCCGTGAAGCGGGCGACGGCGGGCCGCGCTGGGAGGTCTACGTGCGCGGCGGCCGCACCCCGACCGGACGCGACGCCGTGGCCTGGGCGCGCGAAGGCGCGGAGCGCGGGGCGGGCGAGGTCCTGCTCACCAGCATGGACCGCGACGGCACCAAGGACGGCTTCGACGTGTCGCTGACCCGCGCGGTGGCGGAGGCGGTGAGCGTGCCCGTCATCGCCTCCGGCGGATGCGGGTCGGTCGCCCACATGGCCGAGGTGTTCAAGGAGGGCAAGGCCAGCGCCGCCCTGGCCGCGTCCGTGTTCCATTTCGGCGAGATCCGGCTGGCCGAGGCGCGCCGCGAGCTGCGCGCGGCCGGGGTCGAGGTGAGGGGATGAGCCTGACCGTCCCCGAGGGCGTGCAGTTCGATGCGCGCGGGCTGGTGCCCGTGGTGGTGCAGGACTACGCGAGCGGCGACGTGCTCATGGTGGCCTGGTCCAACGCGGAAGCGCTGGACCTCACCGCGCGCACGGGGCTCGCGCACTTCTGGAGCCGCACGCGCGGCGCGCTCTGGAAGAAGGGCGAGACCTCCGGACACCGGCTGCACGTCCGCGAGATGCGCCGCGACTGCGACGGGGACACGGTGCTGGTGGTCGCGGACCCCGAGGGACCGACCTGCCACACGGAGGCGCGGACCTGCTTCGGCGACGATTCGCCGACCGCCGCCGGCATCGTCGAGGAGCTCGCGCGCGTGATCGCGCAGCGCGGGCGCGAGCGGCCGGACGGGTCGTATACCACCCGCCTCCTGGGCAAGGGCCTCGACGCGACCCTCAAGAAGATCGGCGAGGAGGCGACGGAGGTGGTGCTGGCCGCGAAGGGCGAGTCCGACCAGCGTCTGGCCGAGGAGTGCGCGGATCTCCTGTACCACGTGCTCGTGGTGCTGGAGCAGCGCCGCGTCCGGCCGTCGGCGGTGCTGGACGTGCTGCGGGAGCGGCGGGGAAGCGCGCGATGAAGGCACTCGGTTACGACGATTACGAGCGCTTGTCGCAGGCGGGCGGCCTCGTGCCCGTGTACCGCGAGATCCCGGCCGACCTGCTCACGCCGGTGTCCGCGTTCCTGGCCGTCTCCGCGCGTGCGGAGCGCGCCTTCCTGCTGGAGAGCGTCGTGGGGGGCGAACGCATCGCGCGCTATTCGTTCCTCGGCCGGGATCCCGTGGCGACGATCGAGGCGCACGCGACCGGCGTGCGCGTGCGCGGGGCCGAGGGCACGCGCCGCGTGGCCGGCGATCTGCTGGCCACCTTGCGCGAGTCCCTGGGGCGGACGGCGGCCGAGGTGCCCGGCCTGCCTCCGTTCACGGGCGGGGCCGTCGGCTATCTCGCCTACGACGCGGCGCGCCTCTTCGAGCGCCTGCCCGACCGCCATCCCCAGGACGGCCGTCCCCTGGCCTCGTTCTCGATCTACCACTCGCTGATCGCCTTCGACCACGTGCGGCAGCGGCTGGTGCTCATCGCCGACGTGGAGCCCGGACGGCGGGCGGCCTTCGAGCGCGGGCAGGAGGTGCTGGACGCGCTGGAGGAGGATCTGCGTTCGTTCCGGCCGCCGACGCGGCGGGAGGGGAGCGCGCAGGCCGACGCCACCCCGGTCGCGCCCTCGGACGGGCCCGCGTACAAGGACGCGGTGCGCCAGGCCAAGGAGTACATCGCGGCCGGCGACATCTTCCAGGTCGTGCTCTCTCGCCAGCGCACGGTGCCTTGCGCGCTCGATCCCTTCACCGTGTACCGCGCGCTGCGCATGGTGAATCCCTCGCCCTACATGTTCTTCCTCAAGGAGGGCGCGACCGCGGTGGCGGGGGCATCCCCGGAGATGCTGGTGCGCGTCGAAGGCCGCCGGGTGGAGACGCGGCCCCTGGCCGGCACGCGCCCGCGCGGCGCCACCGCGGAGGAGGACGAGCGGCGGGAGAAGGAGCTGCTGGCGGACGAGAAGGAGCGGGCCGAGCACCTGATGCTGGTGGACCTCGGACGCAACGACCTCGGCCGCGTCTGCTCCTTCCGCAGCGTCGCCGTGCCCGAGCTGATGCGGATCGAGCGCTACAGCCACGTCGCGCACATCATGAGCTCGGTGACGGGTGAGCTGGCCGAGGGCAAGGACGCCCTCGACGCGCTGGTGGCGACCTTCCCCGCGGGCACCCTCAGCGGCGCCCCCAAGATCCGCGCCATGGAGATCATCGACGAGCTGGAGCCGGTGCGCCGCGGCGTGTACGGCGGCACGCTCGGGTACTTCGACCTGCGCGGCAACGCCGACTTCTGCATCGCCATCCGCACCCTCCTGCTCGAGGACGGCCGCGCCACCGTGCAATCGGGGGCGGGGATCGTGGCCGACTCGGATCCGGAGAGCGAGCTGCAGGAGACCGAGGCCAAGGCGGGAGCCATGATGGAGGCGCTCCAGGTGGCGAGGTCGCTGTGAGCGCCCCGCGCGGCACCGGACTCTCGGTCCTGCTCGTCGACAACTACGATTCGTTCACCTACAACCTCTACCAGTACCTGGGCGAGCTGGGGGCGGAGATCCGCGTCGTGCGCAACGACGAGCTGTCCGCGGAAGCAGCCATCGCCCTCTCGCCCGAGCGCATCGTGATCTCGCCCGGTCCCGGTACTCCGGACCAGGCGGGCATCACGCTCGACCTCATTCGACGCGCGGCCGGCCGCATCCCCGTCCTCGGCGTGTGTCTCGGGCACCAGGCCCTGGGCCAGGCTTTCGGGGGCGAGGTCCGGCGCGCTCCCAAGCTGATGCACGGCAAGACGTCGCAGATCCACCACGACGGGCGCAGCGTGTTCGCGCGCCTACCCGACCCGTTCACGGCCACCCGCTATCACTCGCTCGTGGTCGAGCGGGACTCCGTGCCGGAGTCGCTGGAGATCTCGGCGTGGACCGACGATGGCATCGTGATGGGCCTGCGCCACCGCGAGTACCCGCTGGAGGGCGTGCAGTTCCACCCGGAGAGCATCCTCACCACGGTCGGGAAGGACCTGCTGCGGAACTTCCTGGAGCAGGGCTCGTGAGTCACAACCGATCAGTGAGCTCGGCGGCGCGCAGCGGCGGCGAGCAACGGGGGGTTTCAGGGGGGGTCGCGAGCGTCCATCGTGGATCGGACGCGAGTGCCCCCCCTGAGATAAGAAGACGTTGAAGCAATACCTGGCCAAGATCGCTCGCGGTGACCGGCTGACCGAGGAGGAAGCGGGCTCGGCCATGGCGATCATCATGGACGGCGAGGCCACGCCCGCCCAGATCGGCGCCCTGCTCGTGGGAATGGCCGTGCGCGGCGAGACCGAGGACGAGATCGTCGGTTTCGCGCGCACGATGCGTGCGCGCGCGGTGCCGCTCCGCGCGCAAGGCGCGGTCGACACCTGCGGCACGGGCGGTGACGGGGCCGGCACCTTCAACATCTCGACCGTGGCCTCGCTGGTGGTCGCGGCCTGCGGCGTGGCCGTGGCCAAGCACGGCAACCGGTCGGCCAGCGGGAGCTGCGGCAGCGCGGACGTGCTGGAGGCGCTCGAAGTGAAGATCGACGCGCCCGTGGAAGTCGTCCAGCGCTGCCTGGACGAGGTCGGGTGGACGTTCCTCTTCGCTCCCGGCTTCCACGCCTCGACCCGCCACGCCGTCGGCCCCCGCAAGGAGCTGGGGATCCGCACCGCGTTCAACCTCCTGGGGCCCCTGACCAACCCGGCGGTGCCCTCCGCGCAGATCGTCGGCGTGCCGAGGCCGGAGCTCACGGAGTTCCTGGCCGGCTGCCTGCGCCGGCTGGGAGTGGCGCGCGCGTGGGTCGTCCACGGATCGGGGATCGACGAGATGTCGTTGTGCGGGCCCACGCGCGTGACCGCGTTCGACGACGGCGAGATGCGCACGTTCACGGTGCGGCCCGAAGACGCCGGGCTCGATCCCTGCGCGGCCCCCGCTCTCCAGGGCGGCGACGCGCGCGCGAACGCGGACATCGCCCGCCGCGTGCTCGAGGGCGGCCGCGGCCCGACGCGCGACGTGGTGCTGCTCAACGCCGCCGCCGCCCTCCTCGTCGCGGGCCGGGTGGAGGACCTGCGCGCGGGAGTGGCGGAAGCGGGCCGGGCGATCGACGACGGCCGGGCGGGCGCCCTCCTGCGGCGAGTGGTCGAGGTCTCGCGGGAATGAAGCCGATCGGTGTGCTGTCGCGCATCCTGACCCGCACCCGCGAGAGCGTGGCCGAGCGGCGCAAGCAGCGCCCCCTCGATCCCTCCGCCCTCGTCGCCCAGGCCAGCGGGCACCGCCCGTTCGCGCCCGCGCTGAGCCGGGCCGGACAGGCCAACATCATCGGCGAGTTCAAGCGCCGCTCGCCTTCGCGCGGCATCCTGCGCGAGGACCTCGACGCCGCCCAGGTCGCGCAGGCCTACGAGGTGGCGGGCGCGGCCGCGCTCTCCGTGCTCACGGAAGAGCAGTTCTTCGGCGGCAGCGTGGAGGACCTGAAGGAAGCGCGCCAGGCCACCCTGCTGCCGACTCTCCGCAAGGACTTCATCATCGATCCCTACCAGGTGTGGGAGTCGCTCTACATCGGCGCCGACGCCGTGCTCCTCATCGTGGCGGCCATGAACGACCTGACCTTGCGCCACCTGGCGGCGGCGGTGAAGGACGCGAAGCTGGAGGCGATCTACGAGGTCCACGACGCCGACGACCTGCAGCGCGCCCTGCCGTTGGAGCCACGGATCATCGGCGTCAACAACCGCAACCTCAGCACGCTCGCCGTCGACCTCCAGACCTCGCTCGATCTCATCGAGCACATCCCGGACGACATCATCGCGGTGGCGGAGAGCGGCCTGCGCGGCCCGGGCGAGATCCGCCGCCTGCGCGACGCCGGGTTCGACGCCTTCCTCGTCGGCGAGCACCTGATGCTGGCCGACGATCCCGGGGCCGCCCTGGAGCAGCTCATGGAAGGCTGCGCCGTGCCCCGCTCGTCCGCGCCGCGGGGATCGGGGCGCGTGACCGTGAAGATCTGCGGCATCACGAGCGCGGAGGACGCGCGGGTCGCGGTGGCCGCGGGGGCGGATGCCGTCGGCTTCGTCTTCTGGCCGAAGAGCCCGCGGGCCGTCGACGCCGTGACCGCGCGCGCCATCGCCGCCACCCTGCCCCCGTTCGTGCTGCGCGTCGGCGTGTTCGTGGACGCGACGCCGGAAGAGATGCGCCGCGTGGCGGACGAGGTCGGTCTCGACCTGGTCCAGCTCCACGGGAGCGAGCCGCCGGAGGCGGTGGCCCGCGCGCCCCGCCGCGCGGTCAAGGCCGTGCGTGTCGGTCCCGGCTTCCGCCCCGAGGACGCCCTCCGCTACGACGGCACGGCAGCCGCGGTCCTGCTCGACACGCGCGTGGACGGCGACGCGCCTGGAGGGACGGGGCGCACGTTCGACTGGTCGCTCGTCCGGCCGGTGCGCGAGGGAACGTCGTACGTCCTCCTGGCCGGTGGGCTCACCCCCGAGAACGTCGGGGAGGCGATCGCGATGGTGCGGCCGGACGGCGTCGACGTCTCCAGCGGTGTGGAGTCCGCCCCCGGAAGGAAGGACCCGGCCAAGGTGCGCGCGTTCATGGACGCGGTGAGGGCACGGCGATGAGACCGGACGAAGCCGGGCGCTTCGGGCCGTACGGGGGGCGGTTCGTCCCCGAGATCCTCATGGAGCCGCTGCGCGAGCTGGAGGCGGCCTACGAAGGTGCGCGCCGGGATCCGGCCTTCCGGACCGAGCTGGCGGCGCGATTGCGTGACTTCGTGGGCCGGCCCACGCCGTTGACCGAGGCGCGCCGGCTCTCGGAGCAGCTGGGCTGCCGCCTCTGGCTCAAGCGCGAGGACCTGTGCCACACCGGCGCGCACAAGATCAACAACGCGATGGGCCAGGGGTTGCTCGCGCAACGCATGGGCAAGAGGCGCGTGGTGGCGGAGACGGGCGCCGGTCAGCACGGGGTCGCCTCCGCCACCGTGTGCGCGCTCCTCGGTCTGGAGTGCGTGGTCTACATGGGCACGGAGGACATGGCCCGCCAGGCCCCCAACGTCCATCGCATGCGCCTGCTCGGGGCGGAGGTGCGCGGCGTGGACAGCGGCGCGCGCACGCTGAAGGATGCGATCAACGAGGCCATGCGTGATTGGTCGACCCACGTGCGCACCACGTACTACCTGCTGGGCTCGGTCCTCGGCGCCCATCCGTACCCGATGATGGTGCGCGACTTCCAGGCCGTCATCGGCGACGAGGCGCGCGCCCAGATCCTCGGGCAGGCCGGCGCCCTGCCCGACATGCTGGTGGCCTGTGTCGGCGGCGGCTCCAACGCCATCGGCCTCTTCTACGCCTTCCTGGCCGATCCCGTCGCGATGGTCGGAGTGGAGGCGGGCGGCCGCTCTTCGAAGCCGGGCGATCACGCCGCCCGCTTCCTCGGTGAAGGCGCGGGGCCGGGCGTGCTGCACGGGACGCGCACCTACCTGCTCCAGGACGCGGACGGCAACGTCCTGCCCACGCACTCCGTGTCCGCGGGCCTGGATTATCCCGCGATCGGACCGGAGCACGCCTGGCTGCGCGACGAGGGACGCGTGCGCTACGACGTGGCCAGCGACGACGAAGCGTTGCGCGCGTTCCACCTGCTTTCGGAGATCGAAGGGATCATCCCCGCCCTGGAGTCCTCGCACGCCCTGGCCTGGGTCGTGCGGGAGGCGGCATCGCTTCGAGGCCGGCTCGTGCTCGTCAACCTCAGCGGCCGCGGCGACAAGGACCTCGGGATAGTCGAGGAGAGAGGCCGGTCATGAGCCGGATCTCCGAGCGCCTGGGCGCGGTGAAGCGTGCGGAGAAGAAGGCCTTCGTGGCCTTCGTGACCGCGGGCGATCCTTCGCTCGATCGCACGGTCGAGGTCGCGCTCGCCTTCGACGACGCGGGGGTGGACGTCCTCGAGCTGGGCGTGCCGTTCTCGGATCCGCTCGCGGACGGACCCGTCATCCAGCGGGCCAGCGACCGCGCGCTGCGTGCGGGCACGCGCCTGAAGGACGTCCTGGAGGCGGTGCGGCGGATCCGCGTGCGCTGCGACCTGCCCCTGCTCCTCTTCAGCTACTTCAACCCGCTGCTGCGCTACGGGCTCGAGGCACTGTCGCGCGACGCCCTGGCCGCGGGCGCGGACGGCGTCCTGGTCACGGACCTGCCGCCGGAGGAGGCGGACGGGTGGATCGAGCAGGCGCGGCGCACCGGTCTCGATACCGTCTTCCTGGCCGCGCCCACCAGCCCCGACGAGCGGCTGCGGCGCGTGGCCGCCGCCTCCCGCGGCTTCGTCTACGCGGTGAGCCGCACCGGCGTCACCGGCGAGCGCGACGCGATCTCGGGGGAGGCGGCGCCGCTGGTGCGCCGGATCAAGGCGCTGACCACGGAGCCGGTCGTGCTCGGCTTCGGGCTGTCCACGCCCGAGCAGGTCAAGGCGGCGGCGGAGGTCGCGGACGGTGTCGTCGTGGGCAGCGCGCTGGTGCGCTTCCTGGAGGAGCACCCGCAAGGCGACGTGGCGGGTCAGGTGCGATGGCTCAAGAGCGCGATGTAGAGAACGACGAGATCGACCAGTGGCGCCGCCGCATCGACCTCATCGACGGCCAGCTGATGAGCCTGCTCAACAGCCGGTCCGCCTGTGCGGTCGAGATCGGCCGCATCAAGCGGCGCCTGGGTCTGCCCGTGTACTCGCCGGAGCGCGAGGCCTGGATCCTGGAGCGCGTGATGCGCGACAATCCGGGGCCCCTCGATCCCATGGCGGTGAAGCGGGTGTTCGAGCGTGTCATCGACGAATCGCGGCGCCTGGAGCGGCTGGCCGCGGAGGGACCGGAGCCGGAGCCTGGCCCCGGTGGCGATGGAAAAGGAGATTGAGGATCCCATGGTGATCGTGATGGAGCCGACGGCGACGGAAGAGCAGATACAGAAGGTCATCGAGTCGCTGGTGGAGGTGGGCTACGACGTGCACCGGTCCACCGGCGTCAGCCACACCGTGCTGGGCGCGGTGGGCTCGCCACGGATCGTGGTGGACCCCACCTCCCTGGAGCTCATCCCGGGCGTGCGCGAGGTGGTCAAGATTTCCGCCCCCTACAAGCTGGTGGGGCGCACCTTCAAGTCCGCCGACACCATCGTCGACATCGCGGGAGTCAAGGTGGGCGGGCCCGAGGTCATCGTCATGGCCGGCCCCTGCTCGGTGGAGAGCCAGGAACAGGTCATGAGCGTGGCCAGGTCGGTGGCCGCCTCCGGAGCCCGGGTGCTGCGCGGCGGGGCCTTCAAACCGCGCACCTCGCCCTACGCCTTCCAGGGCCACGGCGAGGAGGCGCTGCGCTGGATGCGCGCGGCCGCGGACGAGTGCGGCCTGGCCGTCATCAGCGAGATCATGGACGCCCGTCACATCGAGATGATGGGCCGCTACGTCGACTGCTACCAGGTCGGCGCCCGCAACATGCAGAACTTCGACCTGCTCAAGGACCTCGGCAAGGTGCGGCGTCCGGTGCTGCTCAAGCGCGGGCTGAGCGCGACCATCGAGGAGCTGCTCCTGTCCGCGGAGTACATCCTGGCCGGGGGCAACCAGCAGGTGATCCTCTGCGAGCGCGGCATCCGCACCTTCGAGAACGCGACCCGCAACACCCTCGACATCTCCGCCATCCCGGTGGTGGAGAAGCTCAGCCATCTGCCCATGCTGGTGGATCCGAGCCACGGCACGGGGCGCCGCGACAAGGTCATCCCCATGGCCCGCGCGGGCGTGGCCGCGGGCGCGGACGGGCTGCTCATCGAGGTGCACAACGATCCCGAGAAGGCGCTCTCCGACGGCGCGCAGAGCCTGTACCCCGAGCAGTTCGACCGCTTGATGAGCGAGCTGCGCGTGATCGCGCCCGTGCTCGGGCGCTCGCTGCCCCTCGCGCCCGTGCCCGCCGCGGGAGGCCGCTGATCGCGCGGCGCGGACCGGCGCTGGCCGCCCTCCTCGTGCTGGCGGGGGCGGCCTTTCTCCTCCTCCGCGCCGGCCTCGCCCATACTGGCGGCCGCCTGGTGTACGCGCTCGACGACGCCTACATCCACATGGCCGTCGCGCGCAGCATGGCCCAGCACGGCGTGTGGGGCGTGACGCCGTACGCGTTCACGTCCTCCACGTCGTCGCTCGCGTGGCCCCTGCTGCTGGCGCTGGCCGATCTCCTGGTCGGCGTGCGGGACGCGACCCCCCTGATCCTGAGCCTGATGTTCGCCGCGGTTTCGGTCCTGCTTGCCGATCGCCTCCTGCGCGGCGCTCCATCTCTTTTACGCGCCACCGCGCTGATCGCGTTCGTCTTTTTCACGCCGCTGCCGACGCTG
>DASTLK010000780.1:0-12953 GCA_035715025.1 Vicinamibacteria bacterium | reverse complement strand
CGCCAGCAGCGACAGTTGCGAGGTGTCGCCGCTGGTGTCGACCATGTAGAAGACGGCGTGCTGGGCGGTGACGACGGGGGCCAGTTCGGAGAGGATGAGGCGACCGACCGTGAGGAGGTCTTTTTGGCCCTGGAGCATGCGGCTGAACTTGGCGAGGTTCGTTTTGAGCCAGTCCTGTTCGCTGTTCTTGAGGGTCTGCTCCTTGAGGTTGCGGATCATCTCGTTGATGTTGTCTTTGAGCTCGGCCACCTCGCCGCGCGCTTCAGCCTGAATGGAACGCGTCAGGTCGCCCTTGGTGACGGCGGTCGCCACTTCGGCGATGGCCCGGACCTGCGTCGTCAGGTTGGTGGCGAGCAGGTTCACGTTGCCGGTCAAGTCCTTCCAAGTGCCGGCCGCGCCCGGGACGTTGGCCTGGCCTCCGAGCCGGCCTTCGACGCCGACCTCGCGCGCGACGTTGGTGACCTGCTCGGCGAACGTGGCCAGCGTGTCGGTCATGTTGTTGATGGTCTCCGCCAGCGCCGCGACCTCGCCCTTGGCCTCGACGGTCAGCTTCTGGCGCAGGTTGCCGTTGGCGACCGCCGTCACCACCTTGACGATGCCGCGCACCTGGTTGGTCAGGTTCGAGGCCATCGAGTTGACGTTGTCGGTCAAGTCCTTCCACACGCCCGACACGTCCTTCACCGCGGCCTGGCCGCCGAGCTTGCCTTCGGTGCCGACCTCGCGCGCCACGCGCGTGACTTCGGCGGCGAAGCTGTTGAGCTGGTCGACCATCGTGTTGACGGTGTTCTTCAGCTCCAGG
Organism: Vicinamibacteria bacterium; assembly: GCA_035715025.1. Taxonomy (GTDB): domain Bacteria; phylum Acidobacteriota; class Vicinamibacteria; order Fen-336; family Fen-336; genus AA29. The sequence goes on along the minus strand of DASTLK010000780.1, from coordinate 12,154 downwards.
ATCTCGCCCTTGACGTCCACCGTGATCTTCTTGGAGAGGTCGCCGCCGGCGACGGCGGTGGTCACGGCCGCGATGTTGCGCACCTGCGCCGTGAGGTTCGAGGCCATGGAGTTCACGGAGTCGGTGAGGTCCTTCCAGGTGCCGGCCACGCCCTTGACCTTGGCCTGGCCGCCGAGCTTGCCGTCCGTGCCGACTTCCCGGGCCACGCGCGTGACCTCGGAGGCGAACGAGCCCAGCTGCTCGACCATCGTGTTCACGGTGCGCGCGGTCTTGAGGAACTCGCCTTCGAGGGCGCGGCCGTCCACCTCGAGGGCCATGGACTGCGCGAGGTCTCCCTTCGCCACCGCCCCGATGACGCGCGAGGTCTCGCGGAGGGGATAGGCCAGGTCGCCGATGAGCGTGTTCACGCACCCGATGGTGGTGCCCCACAACCCGGGGGCGGTGCCGAGGGTGCCGCGCTCCGCGATCTTGCCCTGCTTGCCGACTACGCGGCTGAGCCGATCGACCTCGCGCGCCATGCGCTGGTTCAGCTCGACGACGTCGTTGAACGCGTCCGCGATCTTGCCGCCGAGCCCCGTCCAGTCCTCCGGCAGGCGCACGGTGAAATCGCCACGACGGAAGGCGGTCAGGGCGCGAAGGAGCAGGCGCGGATCGAGCTGCTCGGGCGAGGGCGCGATCGGACCGCCGCCACGCGTACCGCCGCGGCGCTCCTGACCGTTCGTTGGAGGCGTTACGTTACCCATCTGATCTCCGGTATTTCAAGATAAGAAGCCCTGGACTCGAAGCACCGGTTGCGGGTGCGAGGGGCGCAGTCAGGCAACCGGCGACCCGGCACCTCCGTCAACGCCGTGACGGAGCCGTGCTGACATTTACTACTTGAGGTTAAGTCTCCTCGTAAATGGTGTCAATTTGGTCAACGTAAAAGGTTTGCCGGGAAATGTCGCCTTTTGTCGAGGCAGGGCACCCTTGCGGACCACGGCGAGCGCTGCCCGACAAGGTGGGTTGCCGACGGTCAGGAAAGGCCGTGTCAGGGCAGCCGCGGCTCGGCGCCCGGTGCCCTCTTCAGAGGGGGTTGCGGCCCTGGATGATCCGGACGAGCACCACGATGATGGCGATGACGAGCAGGATGTGGATGAGGCTGCCCACGTGGAACGCGAAGAACCCCAGCAGCCATCCGATGATCAGGATCGCGATGATGATCTCGAGCACGCGTCACCCCCATACTGGAACATGCGGTTGAAACGGCCGTGAAGTTGAAACCTCTGTCCTTCGAATCTACGCCGAATCGGGCGGGCTCGCGGCGGCCGGCGGCGCTTTCCCGGCCGCGGCGTCACCGTCCCCATGCGCATGCCGGCCTTTGAGCGCAGATGGTCCGGCGCCTTCCGGACCTGCGCGGCGTGCGGCAAGCGCAACTTCGTCGGCCGCGTCGCCTGCACGGCGTGCGGGGCCAGCCTTCGTTCGCTCGCGTCCCCGGGTCCTCCTCCGCCGGCGCCCCTGGACGGCCGGCGCGGGTCCGACCGGATCCAAGGTCGCAGCATGGCCGTCGCGGGCGGAGCGGTGGCGCTGGTCGCCATCGCGGCGGGAGTCCTCGTCTCGCGCTCCTTGCGCGCGCCGGACTGGGCGCGCATTCCGGGAGCCATCGCGGAGGTCGTCGCGCGTCCCTCGCGGGTCTCCTCCCCCGAGGCGGCGTCCGTGCCCGCCTTCCCTCGTCCGGAGGACCGCGCGAGCTACGAGCAGGGCCGCCGCCTCCTGGCCGCGGGCCAGGCCAGGCCTGCGCTGGGCCCGCTGGGCGACGCGGCCCGCCGGCTTCCCCAGGACCCGGCGGTGGCGCACGACTATGGGCTCGCGCTCGTGGGCGCGGGAGAAGAGGACCGCGGGTTGTTCGAGCTCGAGCACGCCTCGCGTCTGGCTCCGGGCATCCAGTCCTACCGCCTCGACCTGATCCGCGCCCTCCTCGCGGCGGGGCGCCGCGGACCGGCGGCGCGGGAGCTCCAGGAGCTCCTCGCGCGAGATCCGACCAACCAGAGCGCGGCGGAGATGCTGGCGGGCCTGCCCGCTACGACGGGGAGCGCCGGCGCACCGGGCGCCGCACCCTCGAGCATGGATCTCGGCGGAGCCGCCAGTGGGAGTGGACCTGCGCGGCCCGCGCCCGTCGGGGGGGCCTTCACGAACGAGGACCTCGGACGACGGCCGGCGGCTCCCTCGCCTGCTCCGATCCGCCCCTCGCCCACCGCTTCCGCGTCACCGGGGCCGCCCCACTGAGCCGCCTCGCTACGCGATCGCGGCCGCCTTGCCGAGGGGGGGCACCGGACGCGTCCCCGCGCCCAGCACGACGCGCACGACGTGGGTCCCGCCATTGTCGGCGAGCGGAATGGCGGCGGGGTCGACGGGCGCGCCGTCGAGGTCGGCCTCGGCCACGCCCCGGCAACGGTGCTCGGGGTTGGTCACGGTGATCTCGTAACGCGTGGAGCCGAAGCGCCAGACGATCGCGTACTCCGGCCACGACGCCGGGATGCAGGGATCGATGGTGAAGGTCGCGCCCTGGCGCCGCAGACCGAGGAGGCTCTCCATCCCCGTGCGGTACAGCCAGCCCGCCGCGCCCGTGTACCAGGTCCAGCCGCCGCGGCCGGGATGCGCGGGATGGGCATAGACGTCCCCGGCCAGCACGTAGGGCTCGGTGCGGTAACGCTCGGCGTCGCCTCCCGTGCGCGAGTGGTTGATGGGGTTGAGCATGTGGAAGAGCTCCATCGCCTCGTCTCCGCTGCCCAGGCGTGCCACCGCCATCACCGCCCACACCGCGGCGTGCGTGTACTGGCCGCCGTTCTCGCGCACTCCCGGCGGGTAGCCGCGGATGTATCCCGGGTCCTGGGCGGAGGTGTCGAAGGGCGGTGAGAGGAGCAACACGACCGAGATCCCGCGGCGTACGAGGTGGGCGCGCACTGCGTCCATGGCCCGGTCGCCGAAGCGGAGGGGCACCGCCCCCGAGAGCACGGCCCAGGACTGGGCGATCGAGTCGATCTTGCACTCGTCGTTCTGCGCGGAGCCGAGGGGCGTGCCGTCGTCAAAGTAGCCGCGGCGATACCACTCGCCGTCCCAGCTCAGCTCCAGCGCGCTGGCCAGGCGCCGGGCCTGGCCGCGATAGCGTTCCGCGCGCGCGGCGTCGCCCCGCGACTCGCAGAGCGCCGCGAAGTCGCCCAGGATCCCGTGCAGGAAGAACCCGAGCCACGTGCTCTCCCCGCGGCCCTGGTGGCCCACGCGGTTCATCCCGTCGTTCCAGTCGCCCGTGCCCATGAGGGGAAGGCCGTGGGCGCCGACGGTCAACCCGCGGTCGAGGGCGCGCAGGCAGTGCTCGAAGAGCGAGGCCTTCTCCGCGGATACGGAGGGCTGCACGTAGGCCTCGTGGGCGTCGGGGGCCAGGAGCGGCGCTTCCAGGAAGGGGAGCGGCTGCTCCAGCACGGACGCGTCGCCCGTGGTTCGGAGGTAGTGCGCGACGGCGTAGGGCAGCCAGAGCATGTCGTCCGAGCATCGCGTCCGCGTGCCCTGTCCCCCCGGCTCGTGCCACCAGTGCTGCACGTCGCCTTCGACGAACTGGCGCGCGGCCGCGCGCAGGATGTGCTCGCGCGTGAGGTCGGGCCGGGCCAGGCACAGGGCCATGACGTCCTGGAGCTGATCGCGGAAGCCGAACGCCCCCCCGGGCTGGTAATACGCGGAGCGGGCCCAGACGCGGCAGCTCAGGTCCTGGTAGAGCAGCCAGCGGTTCATCAGCACGTCGAAGGAGTCGTCGGGTGTCTTCACCTGGACGACGTCGAGGACGCGGTCCCACTCCTGGCGCGCGGCCTCGCGCGCGGCCTGGGCGGCTTCGACGGATCCGTGCCGGCCCAGCAGCGCGCGGACCTGGCCGAGGTCCTGGCCCTGGCCGAGCAGGAACACCAGGCGCCGCTCCTCGCCCGGCGGCAGGGTGAGGGACACGTGCAGGACCGCGCAGGGGTCGAGGCCCGCTCCGAATCGCGCCGCCAGCGCCGCTCCCGTGAGGGCGGCCGGGGCCGCCATGGAGCCGTTGCGCCCGAGGAACGCGGTCCGGTCGCCGGTGGCGCCGTGCAGCGGCCCGCTCGCGTAGGCGAAGGCCACCCGGCCCGCGAAGTCACGGTTGTAGGTGGTGCGCGCGAGGATGGCGCCCGTGGCCGCATCCTGCTCGGTCGCGACGTGCAGGTGCTGGCCCGGCCGCGGCGGTCCCAGCACCCAATCGTTGTAGGCGAACACGCTCAACCGGCGCGGCCGCGAGGTGGCGTTCTTCAGGGTGAGAAGCGAGAACTTGACGGGGTCCTGCGCGTCCACGAAGACGTCGAGCTCGTGGCCGATGCCATGGACGACGCGAGCGAACCGCGTGAGTCCCGCCCCGTGCCGTATCACGCAGCGCCCGCCGTCGTGACGGCGGCGCATGGGGCCCGGCGTGGGCGACCAGGCCTGGCCCGAGTCGTCGTCGCGGACGTAGATGGCCTCCGAGGTGGGATCAGTGATGGGATCGTTGGCGTGGGGTGTGAGGCGGTTCTCACGGCTGTTCTCCGACCACGTGTAGGCGGCGCCCGCGGCCGTGATGACGGTCCCGAGACGCGGGTTGGCGATGACGTTGGCCCAGGGGAGCGGCGTTTCCTCGTCGCCCTCGAGGACGATCACGTAGTCGCGGCCGCCGTCCGCGAACCCGCCCCGTCCGTTGGCGAGGGTCAGCGGCGGCACCTCCACGCCGAGGGGAGTCTCGACGGCTTCCGCTTCCGCGGCGGGCGCGCGCCGCGCGAAGGTCTGCGGCGCGCGCACGTCGGGAGCGGGATGGGGCCGGTCGAGCTGGTTGGCCAGCTCGCCGCGGTCGCCGCTGAGGACGGCCCGGGCCACGCTCGCCAGCAGCGTCCTCTCCGCTTCCGTCATGCGCTCGCCGCGCAGGAGGTAGGCGCCCCCCGGCCGGTGCTTCCACGAGCGCCACGGGCCCTCGTCGAGGAGCGCCTCCAGCGCCGCGTGCATCTCGTCGAGATAGCTCAGGGGATGCTCGTTCAGGATCACCACGTCCGCGCTCAGGCCCTTGAGACGCCAGTACTCCTGGGCCTGCAGGACCTGGCGCACCAGCGGCAGGTCGTCCTGCTCCACGACGCGCACGAGCAGGATGGGGAGGTCCCCGGAGATGGAGTGCGGCCAGAGCCCTTCCTGGCCGAGGACGTTGCTGGCCAGCACCTCCGGCGCCGCGCGGAGCGAGGTGTCGGCGTAGAGGACGCGCGAGGCGAGACGCTCGAAGAGCAGCGCTTCCTCGCTCGAGATCCCGAGGTGTCCGAGGCCGCTCTGCGCGTGTCCGAAGGCGAGAGCGAACGTACGCGCGGCCGCGCCGGGGTCGTGGTACTTCTGGGCCAGGGCCAGCGCCGTCTCGCGGCTTTGCGCCATCCCCGTGGAGAACGACATCCGCACGAAGCCCCCGGGGGCGAGCCGGATGCGCTGGCGGAGGCTCACGATGGGATCGAGCACGGCCCCGGTGACGCCGGAGAGGGAGCGGCCGTCGAGGGCCTGCGGATCTTCGGGGCCGCGACCGCGCCCGAGGAAAGCGGCGCGGTCGGTCTCCCACTCCACGGGTCCCTGCGGCCGTCCTTCCAGGCTGAGGACGTGCACCGCCCAGGGGGCGACCTCGTCCCGCGCGCGTGGCCGCCGCCGGCACACGAGGCCGGCGATCTCAGGCAGGTACTCGGTCTCGACGAAGAGCTTCACGAAGGCCGGATGAGCCAGGTCGTCGGCGGCGGGCGCGAGCACCATCTCCGCGTAGCTGGTGACTTCGATCTCGCGCGGGCGATCGCCTTGATTGGTCACGGCCAGGCGGCGCACTTCGACGTCGTCTTCCGTCGAGACCGCGATCTCGAGATGGCTGGCGATGCCATCGTCGAGGCGCCGGAAGGTCGCCTTCTCGGGCTGGAAGGTGACGAGGTAGTCGTCCGCCTCCTTGCCCACGGGGTGATGGGTGGCCGACCACACGGCTCCGCTGCGCACATCGCGCAGGTACAGGAACTGGCTGCCCGGATCGCGCGTCAAGTCCTGGCGATAGCGCGTCACGGAGCGGCCGCGGCAGAAGCTGGCCCCGCCGCCCGCGTTGGTGACCACGGCCGTGTAGTTGCCGTTGGACAGGAACTGCGCGTGCGGGAACGCGGTGTGCGGGGAGCGGAAGCGGCGGGCCACGGAGGCGGGAGCGGTCGCGGACGCGCGCGTCTCCTCCACCGGGCGCGGCTGCATGATCGACGACTGGCGGGGCACACGCTCCTGCAGCAGCAGCTCGGTGGCACGCACCCGCGGGTCGGCGTGGAAGCGCTTCACCATGGGGTCGCCCAGGAGCGCGTTGGCCAACGAGACCAGTGTCATGCCCTGGTGATGGGCGAGGTAGGAGCGGATCACCGTCCCGCGGGCGTGGCTGCGCGGCCGGACGTCTTCGCCGTCGTCGACGCGCGTGAAGTCGATGGCCTCGTAGAATCCGTACGCGCCTTCGAGCCCTTCCTCCGCCAGCCGGCGGAAGTTCTGGGCGGCGCGCGTCGGATCCACCATGGCGGCGAGGCCGGTCGCGTAGGGCGCCACCACCAGGTCGTCCCCCAGGCCGCGCTTGAGCCCCAGGCCCGGGACGCCGAAGGCCTTGTACTGGTAGTTGTCGTAACGGTCGACCACGTTGTACCCCGACTCCGAGATGCCCCACGGCACTCCGCGCTCGACCCCGTATTTCACCTGCCGCCGCACCGCCATGGTGCAGGTCTGATCGAGCAGGGTGTCGGGATAGCTGCGCATGACGAGGAGGGGCATCAGGTACTCGAAGAGGGTCGCGCTCCATGACAGGAGCGTCGGCGATCCGTCCACGCTCGTGAGCAGGCGTCCGAGGTGGAACCAGTGCGCCTGGGGCACGTCGCCCTTCGCGATGGCGAGGAAGCTGGCCAGGCGGGACTCGGAGGCGAGCAGGTCGTAGTACGAGGCATCGAGGCGTCCCGGGCCTTCGGCGTCGGCGAGGCGATACCCGATCGAGAAGATGCGGCGCTGGGGATCGTAGAGGAAACGAAAGTCCATGCCGTCCGCCAGGGCGCAGGCCCGGTCGGCCAGGCTGGTCAGCCCTTCCGTGCGCAGGCCTTCCGCGAGCGCCATCAAGGCCCCGGCGAGGTTTCCGCTGTCGACGGTGGAGACGTAGCGCGGCAGGAGCGAAGCCAGGGTCCGCGTGTCGTACCAGTTCAGGAGGTGGCCCTCGTGCCGTTCCAGCCCTTCGATCGTGTCGAGGGCCTTCCCGGTACGGGCCGCCAGCTCCTCCCTCTGGATGAAGCCGAGGTCGTGGGCGGCCAGCGTCGCCAATAGGCCCATGCCGATGTTCGTCGGCGAGGTGCGATGCGCGATGCGCGACTCCGGCACCTCCTGCACGTTGTCCGGCGGCAGGCCGTGGTCTTCGTCGCCCGCGAACGTCTCGAAGTACCGCCAGGTGTTTCGCGCGATGAGGCGCAGGCGCTCGCGGTCCTCCGCTCCCAGCTCGTGCCGCCGGACGGGGACGGTGCGGCTCAGCTCGTGCGCGATGAGCGGCGCGGCCGCCCACAGCATCAGCACCGGCCAGGCGGCGGCCAGCGCGGACGGACGCACGAGCACGACGAGGGCCACGCCCAGCGCGGCCAGGACCGGGCTGGCCCGCATCTCCCGCAGGAACAGGCGGACGCCGGCGCCGTGGGCGCGGGCGGCGGCGGCCGCCGTCTCCCATTCCAGCATCCCGCGCTGGGTGACGGTCAGGCGCACGAGGGTGAGGCCGATGGCGTGGACCATCTCGTGGGCCTGGTAGGCGAGGAAGGTCAGCTGCAGGGCCACCTGCGCCAGCGCCGTCCTCGTCTCCTCCCACATGCCGCGCAGGAACACGGCCGCCGGCTGATGGCTCCGCGGTCCGGCCAGCGTGCGCAGCAGGAGCGGATAGACGGGGAACGACAGGCCCACGAGCACGGCCGCCGTCCACGTGATCGCGTTTCCGGGCAGGAGGCTCCAGGCCGCGAAGAGGAGGGCGACGGTGGCCGGGGGCAGAAGGCTGCGCCGGAGGTTGTCGAAGATCTTCCACCGCGAGATGAGCGGGAGGCGATTGCGCTCCCAGGCCCCGCCTCGCGTCGGCACGAGCGGGAACAGCCACATCAGGATCTGCCAGTCGCCCCGCACCCAGCGCCGCAGGCGGCGGGCGTGGGCCAGCAGGCTGGAGGGATAGTCGTCCACGACCTCGAGGTCGGAGACGAGGGCGGTGCGCGCGTAGACGCCTTCGAACAGGTCGTGGGACAGGAGCGCGTTCTCGGGCACGCGGCCGTCGAGGGCCTTCGTGAAGGCGGCCACGTCGTAGAGGCCCTTGCCCGTGAAGATCCCTTCCGCGAAGAGGTCCTGGTACGTGTCCGAGACGGCGGTGGTGTAGGGATCGACGCCGGTGTGGCCGGCGTAGATGCGCGCGAACAGCGATCCCGCGGCGCTGGCCATGGTGACGCTGACGCGCGGCTGAAGGATGCCGTAGCCCTCCGTGACCCGGCCCAGGTCGGGGTCGTAGTAGGGACGGTTGAGCGGGTGGGCGATGATGCCGATGAGCCTCTTGGCCACGTCGCGGGGCAGGCGCGTGTCCGAGTCCAGCGTGATGCAGTAGCGGACGGTGGGCAGGATCTCGAGGGCACCGAGCTGGACGGTGTAGCTCGTGTCGGTGGCCCCGCGCAGCAGGCGGTTGAACTCCTCGATCTTCCCCCGCTTGCGCTCCCAGCCCATCCAGGACCCTTCGCGCGGGTTCCATTGGCGCCGCCGATGGAACAGGAAGAAGCGGTCGCCCCGCCCTTCGGACAGGCGGCGGTTCAGGGCCTCGATGCCCTCCTGGGCCGTGGCCAGGATCGCCTCGTCCTCGGGCAGGTCGCGCGCGGGCGCGTCCGTGAAGTCGCCCAGGATCGCGAAGTGGATATGCGGGTCGAGGTTGCCGAGGGCGAGGACCTCGATGTGCTCCACCAGCTCCTGGACCTCGGCCACGCTGGAGAGCAGCGTGGGCACGATCACCATCGTCCGCTCGTCCGCGGGGATGCTCTCCCCGAACTCGAGGCGAGGGAGGCGCCGCGGGGGGGCCAGCCGCGCGGCCAGCCACTGCACGAACGCGATGGCCACGTCGCTGGCGGGCAGGAGCAGGAGCAGCGCCACCGCCGCCTCCACCCACGAGGGCGCGCCGTGCCGTCGCGCATAAGCGACCCCGAGGCCGATGACGAGGAGGGTGAGGATGGTGATCGAGCCGAGGTAGGCGCTGGTGGCGTGGCCGAACACGAAGCGCCGCACGCGCTGGCCCAGCCGCGGCCGGTAGGCCACGTCCGTCTCGAGGTCCCGGCGGCCCTTGCCGATGAGGTGGTGGCCGACGTGGGCGGTGCGGTCACCGATCCCTGCGCTCTCCGCGGCCTGCCGCGCGCTCTCCACGGCGCGGAGGCCGACGCGCACCTGGGCCTCGCCCGTCGGGTCCGCGAGCTCTTCCACGGCCTGGCGGTAGCGGTCGCGGCTCAGGAAGTCCATGCCTCCGTACCGGCCGGCCGGATCCTGCTGGAGCACGCGCTCCACGAGGCTCACCGATTCGAAGTACTGGCTCCAGTCGAGGGTCGAGCACAGGCGCAGGCTGGTGATCACGTTCGCCACCGACACCTGCGCCGCCGCCTGGCCCTGGTGCTCGCTGCGGATGGCGTCTTCCGAAGTCACGTGCTGCGCGGCCAGGTGCTCTTCCACGGCCGTGCGCACCGCGCCCAGGCGCGGGCCGTACTCGCGGATGCGCTGCAGCACCTGCACGACGAACGCGGTGTGGAGGACGGCGGGCAGCGCGGGCACCGCCCCCTGGCCGGCGCTGTCGATCTGGGCCACGTAGGCGTCGGCGGCCCGCCGTGCCGCGCGGCTCTCCAGGATCTTTTCGGCCAGGCGCCGCAGGTTCTCGATCAGGGCCAGCTCGAGCATGCTGGGCCAGGCCCACAGCTCGCCGATGGTGAGCGGGGCCACGGTCTGGAAGGCGTTCATGAAGCGCACGAGCTTGGGCCGGTCCAGGCGGCTGTCGCTGTGGCGGATGATCTCCACCGCCATCGCGTAGACGCGCGCCGTGCCCGCCTGCTCGCGCAGGGCGAGCTTGGGCAGCTCGCGGTAGTAGCCGCGCGGCAGGTTCTGGCGGACGTCCCGGATCTCGGAGGCCACCACGTGGAAGTTGTCGAGGATCCAGTCCGTGGCCGTGGTGACGAACGCGCCCTGATGGACGTCGTCCGCCATGATGCGGTACGCCTCGTGGAGGGCGCGGGCGTTGTCCTCCAGCCGCGGGAAGCCGTGGCGCGCCCAGCGGCGCGGGCTGCGGTCCAGCGTGAAGCGGGCGGCCAGCGCCTTCGCGCGTTCCTCGAGGCGCTCGATGCTCAGGAGCTCGTCGCGGAAGGGCTTCTCGGCGCGCGACCCCAGCCGCCGGTCCAGACGCCTCAGCAGCCGGTGGAAGTTTTCAGGCAATCACCTCCATTTTGACCGCCAACGCCGCTCAGATGGGCTGCGCCTCGCGCTTCGCGCGGTCAGCCGCGGGAGGCGGGCTCGGGCGTGGCCAGCTCGGCCCGGCGGCGGCGGCTTCCCGGCCGCCGGCCTCGCCACTGCGGGCCGTAGACGGGATGAGCCCGGATCCGCGCCCAGTGCGCTTCCGCCTCCAGGCGCGTCCAGGCACGGTAGTAGAGCTTGGCGCCGAACAGGCACGCGTCGAAGATCTTCGTGTTGAAGAAGAGGCGCTTGAGCGCCGAGCGCCGGAGCAGCGTCTCCACCGTGGAGACCGCGTTGTGGCGCGCGGGCCGGAAGGGAACGCGCGCCGCCGCCAGGTCCATCCCGCGCACCTCGATACGTTCGATCTCGTTCGTGCCGATGCCGCGCGCGGCGCAGGTGGCCAGGTGGCGGATGCGCGAGGGCTCCAATCCCATGACCAGCGCCTGCACGGTGTCGAGGGCCACCGGGTCGCCCGAGCAGAGGATGCGGTCCGCGACGCGCGAACGGCCGGACTTCGGTCCGTTGCCTTCCAGGCCCACCGTGCCGTCCATGAGGGCGAGAGCGGGCCGGATCGCCGAGTTGAGATCGGCGAGGGCATCGTCCAGGACGAGGTGGTACTCGTGACGCATCTTGCTGAGGCAGCCCCATTGGTTCTTGAGCGACCCCGTGAGCACGGTCTTCGCGTGGGTCTTCATCACGGGCACGGTGATGAGGGTCGTCTGGCGCAGGATGCGCGGCACGTCGATGCGCTTCAGGATCACGTTGCCGGGGAACTCCTCCGTCACCGTGGGCGCGTCCGTCATGTTCACCCACTGCGCTCCCGTGCGCGCGCAGACCGCGGCCATCCCGCTCGCGTGGAACGCCGACTCGATGTCCTCCAGGACCTGGTCCGCCTCCACCACGTAGATGCGGCCGACGTGGTCCCGGATCTCCTCGATCAGGGCCTCGAGCACCAGCGGGGAGGTGATGGAGCCGGGAATGAAGAGATCCCAGCCGAGGTTCACCTTCAGGGAGACGTCGGCGCCCTTCTCGACCAGGCGCGTCCACTCCGCGCCGGCCAGCGCCCGCCGCACCGCGTCGCGCACGTCGCCCTGCACCGCCTCCACCGCGACGACGGCGCGTGGATGATCTGCCATGAGGTGATGATCGCATCGCCCGGGGGATGACGCCATCGCTCCCGCGGCCGCCCGGGCGAGCGCCGTCGTGCTAACGTGCACCGTCATGAAAAGCCGGGAGGAAGCGGGCCAGTACCCCTTCACCCGCGGCCTCCATCCCACCGGCTATCGCGGCAAGCTCTGGACGATGCGGCAGTACGCGGGCTTCGGCACCGCCGCGCAGTCCAACCGCCGCTACCGCTACCTGCTCGAGCGCGGCACCACCGGGCTCTCCGTGGCCTTCGACCTTCCCACGCAGATCGGGTACGACTCCGACGATCCTCAGGCCACGGGCGAGGTCGGGCGGGTGGGCGTGGCCATCGACAGCCTCGAGGACATGGAGGTGCTGCTCGAAGGGATTCCCCTCGACCGCGTCTCGACCTCCATGACCATCAACGCCACCGCCGCCATCCTCCTCGCCCTGTACGTGGCGGTAGCCCGCCGGCGGGGCATCGCGGAGGACGCGCTCTCGGGCACCGTCCAGA
>DASTLK010000779.1:0-6934 GCA_035715025.1 Vicinamibacteria bacterium | reverse complement strand
CCATTGCATCGGCGTACGCACGCCGTTGCGGTCGCCCAGGTAGAAGTTGTCGCCCATGCCGATCTCGTCGCCGTAGTAGACGACGGGCGTGCCGGGCAGGGAGAGGAGCAGGCCGTTCATCAGCTCGATCTTGCGCCGGCTGTTGCCGAGGAGGGGAGCCAGGCGGCGGCGGATGCCCAGGTTGATGCGCGCCTGCGCGTCCTGGGCGTAGGCGCGGTACATGTAGTCGCGCTCCTCGTCCGTCACCATCTCCAGCGTGAGCTCGTCGTGGTTTCGGAGGAAGAGCACCCATTGGCAGGTCTCGGGGATGGGTGGCGTCTGCTCCAGCATGTCCACGACCGGATGGCGGTCCTCGGTCTGGATGGCCATGAACAGCCGCGGCATGAGCGGGAAGTGGAACGCGGTGTGGCACTCGTCGCCGCTCCCGAAGTAGGCGACGGCGTCCTCCGGCCACTGGTTGGCTTCCGCCAGCAGCATCTTCCCCTTGAACTTCGAGTCGATGTGCGCGCGCAGCTCCTTGAGGGCCCGGTGGGTCTCGGGCAGGTTCTCGCAGTTCGTGCCTTCGCGCTCGAAGAGATACGGCACGGCGTCGAGCCGCAGCCCGTCCACCCCGATCTCGCCCAGCCAGAAGTCGACGACCTGGAACATGGTGCGGCGCACCTGCGGGTTGTCCCAGTTGAGGTCGGGCTGGTGCGCGTAGAAACGGTGCCAGTAGTACTGCGCCGCCACCGGGTCCCATGTCCAGTTCGAATGCTCGAAGTCCTTGAAGATGATGCGTGCGTCCGCGTAGCGCTCGGCGGTGTCGCTCCAGACGTAGAAGTCGCGGGCGGCGCTCCCCGGCGGCGACCGGCGCGCGCGCAGGAACCAGGGGTGCTGGTCCGAGGTGTGGTTGAGGACGAGCTCGGTGATGACCTTCAGCCCGCGCCCGTGGGCCTCGCGCAGGAGGCGCCTGACGTCCCGGAGCGTCCCGTACGAGGGGTGGATGTTGAGGTAGTCGGCGGTGTCGTAGCCGTCGTCCTTGAGCGGCGAGGGATAGAACGGGAGGAGCCAGATGGCGGTGACGCCGAGGTCCTGCAGGTAGTCGAGCTTGGCGGTGAGGCCGGCGAAGTCGCCGATGCCGTCCGCGTTCGAATCGGAGAACGCGCGGACGTGCAGCTCGTAGAGGATCGCGTCCTTGTACCAGAGGGGATCGCCGTCCAGGAGCGGCTTCGTGGGCATCCCAGGCCATTATCCCCGCCGGCCCCCGCTCCCGGCGGCGCGCGGCTCAACTTCCGTTCGTCCGAGTCCTGATCGAGGGCGACCTGGACCCTGCTCGCCGCCGCGGCGCTAGCGCGCGGGCGTCAACGAAGGCCCTCCGCCAGGTAGAGCTCGGACAGGGTGCGCTGACAGTTGTAGACGTAGGACCCGCCGTCGCGGGCGATGACGACGTCGCCGACGTGGCCCACGCCCGCGCGATCGAGAGGACCAAGCTCTCGCCAGGGGGCGCGTGCGCCGGTGAGCAGGTCGACACGGTCCACGCGCACAGGGAGCACCGGGCCCGCGCGGCGGACGAGCAATGCGCGGCCGTCGGAGACCCACTGCAGGGGCTGGTCGCTCCCGCTCAAGCCGTGCATCTCAGAGGGCATACCACCCTCGACCGGCCAGAGGACGAAATGCGCACCGGCGGGCCCTGGGGCCAGCACCACGACCTTCGCGCCGTCTGGAGTGATCGGCCGGTGGCGGTACGCGGTCACGCCCGGTGGGGCCAGGGCGCGGAGGGCGCCGGTGCCGACATCCTGCACGAAAAGCTGGGCCGGCTGGCTCGGCTCGTTCGCGAGGAACAGGATGCGGCGCCCGTCCGGAAACCACCAGGCCCAGTGATACTCGGCGAAGGTCCGATCGGTGGGCAGGCGTCGGGCCTCTCCCGCGCCGGTGGGCAGGATCAGGAGACCCGGAGAAGGGGAACGCACGAGGCCGAGCGCCGACCGCCCGTCCGGCGAGATCTCGGTGCCGTGCCCTTCGGCCAGGCGCACGGGCACGGCGCCAGGGGCGCGCCGCAGATACACGGTGTACTGCGGGCCGCCCCCTTCGCCCTCGGCTGTAAACAGCATGCGTCCGTCCGGCCAGAGGTCGGTGAGATGTGTCCAGTCGTACCAGGAGAAGTCGCGCTCGGCCGCGTCGCCGGCGAAACGCCCGATGGCCTCGCATCGCTGATGGGCATGTGTGAGAAGGACGCCGCCCCGCCGCGAGATGTCCTGCAAGACCATCGCCGCCGGGGTGCGCGCCACCAGCCGGTACGCGCCAGAGAGGCTGACCGCGTGCAGGCTGCGGGCATTCCCGGTCCTCGTGGCCGTGAACCACACCTCGCGCCCGTCGGGCGCCCAGGCCACGCCGCCGATGTCGGTCCAGGACTGCGACAGGGTGCGGGCGCGGCCGGGTCGTTCCGCCACCACCAGCGCGCCCACGGTGTTGCCGATCATGGGCTGGTCGACCACGGCCACCCGGACGCCGTCCGGTGATACGCGCGGCGTGACGAGCGTGCCGGCCGTCTCGTAGACGATACGCCCCGGCGGGAACTCCAGCCGCGTACGATCGCCTTCGCGCCGCACCACTGCGAGCTCACGCCCGTCGGCGCTCCAGTCCGCGGCCAGGAGCCCCGTGAGCACGTCGCGGGGCGCTCCCCCTTCCAGGGGCACGCGTGCCAGCGACCTCGCGTCACCGTCCGCCGCCGGGCGCAGCACGGCCATCTCGCCGGGTGCGGTTGCGACCACGTGCGCGTCCGGGAGGTCGAGGGACCGCGACTCGAGCCCATCGAGACGCGTCGAGAAGACCTCGGACGGTCCGCCGCCCCAGGCCGCGCTGTAGTAGAGCGAGTTCCCGTCCGGAGAGAAGCGGGCGGCGTCCACGGTTCCGCGCCGGAACGTGAGCTGGCGATAGGACGGCGGCTCGCGGCGCGCCCCCGCGCCGGCCAGATAGGCGGCGGCCACCGCCGAGGCCACGGCGGCGGCGGCCATGGCGGTCCGAACGCGCACGCGGCCGATGCGGGGCCGCGCCAGAGTCCGTCCCGTGGACATCGGGCGCGTGAACGGCTCGAGGGCGAAGGCGAGATCGCGCGCGGACTGGATGCGTTCCTCCGGCCGCTTTTCCAGGCAGTGCCGCACCAGGCGCACCATCTCGGGAGGCACCTCCGGCTGTGCCTCCAGCGCGGGGAGGGGGTCGTGCTGGAGCACGGCGGCCAGCGTCTCCGCCGCCGTGGCGGCTCGGAACGCGCGCCGGCCGGTGAGCATCTCGAACAGGATGGTGCCGAGCGCGAAGAGGTCGGCGCGCCCGTCCGCGGCCTCTCCCCGCGCCTGCTCCGGCGACATGTAGCCGACCGTGCCCAGCAGGACTCCGGGCGCGGTGTGGGCGGACAGCGGCGAGGTGCGCGACACGTCCCCCTCTGCCGGCGCGATCGCGCGGGCGAGGCCGAAGTCGAGGAGCTTGACGTGGCCGTCGCGCGTGACGAAGACATTGTCCGGCTTGAGGTCACGGTGGACGATGCCGCGCGCGTGGGCCGCGGCCAGCCCCTGCGCGATCTGTACGCAGTAGGCGGCCGCCTTGGCCACGGGAAGGACGCCCTCGTCCAGGCGCGCGCGCAGCGTCGCGCCCTCGAGCAGCTCCGACACGATGTACGGAAAGCCGTCCTGCTGCCCCACGTCGTGCACCGCGAGCACGTGCGGATCGGCGAGGCGGCCGGCCGCTCGGGCCTCCTGCTCGAAGCGGAGGAGGCGTTCGGGGTCGCCGGCCAGCGCGCGCGGAAGGACCTTCACCGCCACGTCGCGGTCCAGGCGCGCGTCCCGCGCGCGATACACCTCGCCCATACCGCCTGCCCCCAGCGGACCGAGGATCTCGTAGGGTCCGAGGCGCGCGCCGGGGTAGAGGGCCGGAGTGGGCGCAGCGGACCGGGGGGGCGTGGTGAGGAAGCCCTCCGCCTGGGCGTGGGCGGCGAGGAGCGATTCGACTTCCCGCTGCAAGGCCTCGTCGCCTTCGCACTGGCGGGCCAGGAAGGCGGCGCGTGTGGACTCCTCCTCCTCGAGGACCGCCTCGAAGAGCGCGCTCACGCGCGACCAGCGAGCGCTCGTCATCGGCGGGCGGCGCCGCCCAGCCGCCGGAACAGCCAGGCGCGGGCCAGACGCCAGTCGCGCGTGACCGTCGATTCGGACACTCCGAGCACGGCGGCCGTCTCCTCGAGATCCAGGCCGGCAAAGAAGCGCAGCTCCACCAGCCGGACCCTGGACGGATCCAGCTCGGCGAGTTCCTCGAGGGCCTCCTCCAGGGCGAGGATGTTCACGTCCGGCTCGCCCGGCCAGGCGCGCCGCGTCTCGTCGAAGGTGATCCGGTCCCAGCTCCCGCCCCGTTTGCGGGCGCCGTGGCGGCGCGCATGATCCACCAGGATCCGGCGCATGGCCGTGGCCGCCACCGCGAAGAACTGGGCGCGGTTCTTCCAGTCCGCCGCGCGCTGCTGTATGAGGCGCAGGTAGGTCTCGTGAACGAGCGCCGTGGGCTGGAGGGTGTGGTCACGACGTTCCCGCCGGAGGAGGCGTGCCGCCTGCCGGCGCAGCTCGCCGTAGACGATGGGGAGGAGGCGATCTCCCGCGTCCGCGTCACCGTGGCTCCACGCTCGGAGGAGGGCCGTCACGTCCTGCCTGGTCGCCAACATGGGAAACCGTCCGGGTCGGCCTAAGTATGGGTGGCGGCCGTTTCAAGTCAATCGCCGGCTCCCCCCGAGAATTCCTGACCGCGCGCAGGATCCGTTTGCGCGTAACAGGGAGAAGGCGGGATCCGGACGGCCCCCCGCCGGGAGGAGGGCGCGTGGCGCGATATCTCTTGATCGAGTCGGGCGGTCCCTGGGAGTCGGGGACCACGGCCGGCTTCTACCGGCTGGCCCAGGACCTGGCCGGTCAGGGCCACGAGGTCACCGTCTACCTCGTGCAGAACGGCGTCCTGGCCGCCCGTGCGGGCGCGCGCGAGGTCGGGCTGGCCGACGTCGCCGCGCACGCGCGCGTGTTCGCGGACGACTTTTCCCTCCGCGAGCGGGGAATCGCCGTGCGCGACCTGCGCGCGTCCATCCTGCCCGCGGGCATCGAGGCGGTCGCGGACATGCTCGCGGACGGCGTCCGCGCGATCTGGCATTGAGGAGGTCTGGAATGGCGACGGTGACGATCGGTCTCATGGATCCGCCTTACGAATCCGCGAACACGGTGACGGGCTTCCGCATCATCGACGCCGCGCTGCGGAAGGGACACCACGTCAACGTGTTCCTGTACGAGGGCGCGGTGGCCCTTGGGTTCGCGGAGCAGAAGCCGCACGCGAATCCGGTGAAGGGAAAGTCGGTCGAGGAGTTCGACCACCCGAACCCGAAGGACTGGGTCCACGCCCTCTTCGAGCTGGCGGCGACGCGGGGGGTCGAGCTGGACTGGGTCAACTGCGGCCTGTGCGTCGACGAGCGCGGCGTGGACAAGCAGGTGGAGGGAGCGCGCCGCGGCTCGCCCGCGGACTTCTGGAAGCTCGCCGAGGCCGCGGACGGCCTCCTGTTCATCCCCACTCGCTGAGGAGAATCGACATGGCCCGTTACCTGAGCGTCGTCGAGGAGCCCTATCGCGCGACGGTGGAAGAGCAGGACGACACCGCCGTCTGGTTCACGCATGCCCTACGCAATGCGGGAGCGGAGGTCACGCTCCTCCTGTGCGGCGATGCCGTGAACTACGCCGTGCCCGGCCAGGATGCGCGTGGCCTGCGCTTCGGCGCGCGCGAGGTCCGCACGTCGCCGGAGATCGACCGCGACGTCATCGCCCTCATCGGACGCGGCGCCGCCGTGTACGTCGTGGCCGAGGACCTCGTGGAGCGTGGCCTGCCCGAGGGTGGCCTCATCCCGGAAGTGCAGCGCGTCTCGCGCGGCGACCTGGCGCGCCTTTTCGCGGACCACGATCGCGTCCTGCACTGGTGAGGATAATGGTCAGGACACCGCGCCCGGCGCGGCGCGGAGCGCGGCCAGGACCCGGTCCGGCGTGAGCGGGATCTCGCGCAAGCGCAACCCGATGGCATGGAAGACCGCGTTGGCGATGGCGGGGGCGGGCCCGTTGATCGGGATCTCGGCGATGGCCTTGGCCCCGAAGGGCCCCGTCGGCTCGTGCGTCGGCACCAGGATCGAGACGATCTCGGGGACGTCGATCGCGCTCGCGATCGTGTAATCGCGGAAGGAGCGGAACTGCATGCGCCCGCTGGCGTCGAAGGGCATTCGCTCGTAGAGCGCATAGCCGACGGACTGGATGGCCGCGCCCTCGATCTGCCCTTCCGCCATGTGCGGGTTCACGACCTGCCCGCAATCCACGGCCTCGACGACCTTGAGCACGCGCACCGCCCCCGTCTCCGTGTCGACCTCGACTTCGACGAACACGGCGGCGAAGGGGGGCGGGGACTCGTAGGACATGTGGGACGCGGTGGCCATGATCTGGAACTGGTCCTTCTGGTAGAGGGACGACAGACAGACCTGCTCGTAGGTGACGAAGCGGCCGTCCTTGGCGCACACCTTCTGCCCGTGCAGCACGAGGTCTTCCGGCTTCTCCTCGAGCATGCGCGCGCCGACGGCGGTGATCTGCTCGCGCACCGCCCGCGCCGCCTTCTCCACCGCCCGCCCCGAGATGTAGGTGGTCGACGAGGCGTAGGCGCCGGGGTCGAACGGCGTCATGTCCGTGTCCGAGGAGTAGGGGATGATCTTCTCGACGGGCACGCCCAGCGCCTCCGCCGCGAGCTGGCAGAACATGGTGTCGGCGCCGGTGCCGATGTCCGTGGCCCCCACGAGGAGGTTGAACGAGGCGTCCTCGTTCATCTTGATCGACGCGGCGCCCATGTCGACCCCGGGAATGCCAGAGGCCTGCATCACGATGGCCATGCCTACGCCGCGGCGGATCGGGTC
>DASTLK010000778.1:0-3988 GCA_035715025.1 Vicinamibacteria bacterium | reverse complement strand
CGTGAAACCGTCGCCTTCGGGGTGGATGATCCCGGTCGTATAGAAGCCGGCCGTCGTGAAGTAGTAGTAGACGATCGCCTCCTTCTCCTTGTCCCACACCATCAGGGTCTCGCCGCCGTACTCGCCGTCGTTGATCGAGTGCAGGTTGCGCACGGCCTGGCCATTGAGCGCGGCTTCGAACCGCGAGATGTCCACGACCGGCTTCTCCGGTGTGGACTTCGGAAAGACCCCGCGCCAGGTCTTGCCGACCATGGGCCGCAGGGGCGCCAGATGGGCATCGAGCTCAGCCGCCGGCGCCGCCGCGGGCAGGGCCAGGGTCACCAGCAGTGCGGCCACGGAAATGGGACGGGTTCGCAAGGTCACCTCCTCACGAAGCCTATTACGCGGCAGCCCCGGGGTCTTTGGGTCGCTTTCTAAGCGAACGCTCAGGTCGCCCCCGGCTCTCCCCATCGTACTGTCCCCTGTCGGCAGGCGGCGCTGAGCGGGAGGCGCGATGGAGAGTCTCGTCACGGACGTGCGTTACGCGGTGAGGCGCCTGGTCAAGACGCCAGGTTTCACGCTGGTCGCCCTCATCACGCTCGCCCTGGGCATCGGCGCCAACACCGCGATCTTCAGCGTGGTGCACGGCGTGCTGCTCCGCCCGCTGCCGTTCAAGGATCCGGATCGGCTCTACTGGCTCTGGACGCGCCACACCTCGACCGACCGCTATCCCTTCCAGCTTCCCGAATTCTGCGATTACCGCGACCAGAACAAGACCCTCGAGTCGGTCGCGGGCTTCGCGAACTGGAATCCCAACCTGACCGGCGACGGACCGGCCGAGAGGCTGACCGGCCTGCGCGTCTCGGGCGGCCTCTTCGAGACGCTCGGCACGCACGCCGCCCTCGGCCGGACCCTGGCCCCCGCGGACGACACGCCGGGCCAGGAGAAGGTCGCGGTGCTGACGCACGGGTTGTGGCAGCGGCGCTTCGGCGGCGACCCCGCCGTCGTGGGACGCCCGCTGACCTTGAACGGAGAGCCATTCACCGTGGTCGGCGTGATGGAACGCGATTTCTTCTTCCCCGTGCGCGTGGCCGAGATCGCGATCCCGCTGGCGCCGGACCGTGATCCCTGGCGTCAGAACCGGAAATCCACGAACTTCCTGCGCGCGGTCGGGCGCGCGCGACCGGGCGTCAGCCGGGCCCAGATCGCCGACGACCTCGACGGCATCCAGCGCCGCCTGCAGAAGGAATTTCCGGAGAGCTACGGGTCCAAGCGCGGGATGCTCGCCGTCCCCTATCGCGAGGAGCTGACGCGCAGCTTCAGCCAGGCCCTGTGGGTCCTCCTGGGCGCGGTCGCGCTCCTCCTCCTCATCGCGTGCGCGAACCTCGCCAACCTGATGCTGGTGCGCGCCACCGACCGGCGGCGCGACATGGCGATACGGCAGGCCCTGGGCGCGAGCCGGTCGGAGCTGGTGCGACAGCTCCTGGTCGAGAGCGCCCTCCTCGCGGCGGGGGGAGCGGTGCTGGGGGCGCTGCTGGCCCGCTGGAGCGTCCCCTTGCTGGTGGCGCTGAGCCCGGAGGCGCTGCCGCGCGCGCGCGACGTCCACGTCAGCCTGCCCGTGCTGCTGTTCACGCTCGGGGCGGCCGTGCTGGCCGCCATGCTCTTCGGCCTCGCCCCCGCGCTGCGGGCGGCGCGCGTCGATCCGGTCCGTGACCTCAAGTCGGAAGGCCGCGGTGCGGCGGGGACCGCGGACCGCAGCCGGGCGCGCGGCCTGATCGTCGCCTCCCAGGTCGCGCTCATGATGATCCTCCTGACCGGCGCCGGCCTCCTCCTGAAGAGCTTCCGCGAGGTCATGCGCGTGGAGGCGGGATTCGATCCCGGCGTCCTGACCGTGCGCCTGTCCCTGCCGCGCAAGGACTACGGCGAGCTGGCGAAGGTCAGCCGGTTCTATCGCCAGCTCGAAGCGCGCGTGGCCGCGTTGCCGGGGGTGACCGCGGTCGCCGCCGTCAACCATGTGCCGCTCAACGGCGCGATCGCGACCGCGGAGTACAAGGTCGCGGACCGGCCTCCGGCATCGGACGACGCACTTCCCACCGCGCAGTACCGCATGACGACGCCGGCGTACTTCAGGGCCATGGGCATTCCCCTGCTCGCGGGCCGCGCCTTCACCGACGACGATCGCGAGGGCGGCGCGCCGGTGGTGATCGTCAGCCGCGGCCTGGCCCGGCAGAGCTTTCCGGACCGGGATCCGCTGGGGCGCTACCTGCTCGTCCGCGACAACCCCGCGGGCTTCCGTCCGATGCAGATCGTGGGCGTGGTCGGGGACGTGAGGCACACCAGCCTGGAGGCGGACGCGGAGCCTCACGTCTACCTGCCGTACCACCAGACGCACCGCGACCCTCTCGTCTGGCTGACCCAGAACCAGTTCCTCGTCGTGCGGACCACGGGTGCGCCGCTGGCCATGGGGGAAGCGGTGCGGCGCGAGCTGCAGGCCGTGGACTCGACGGTGGCCGCGGCGGACATCCGAGCCAGCGGGTACTACGTGGACGCGGCCACGGCGGCGCGCCGCTTCAGCCTGGAGCTCCTGGCCGGCTTCGCGGGACTCGCGCTCGTGATGGCCGCGATCGGGATCTACGGCGTGGTGTCGTACACCGTCGCGCAACGCACGCGCGAGATCGGCGTGCGCATCGCCCTGGGCGCGGAGATGCGGGACATCGTCGGCATGGTCGTGGGCGAGGGCGTGAAGCGGACCGCGGTCGGTGTCGTTCTGGGGCTCGCGGGAGCGCTGGCGGCGAGCCACGCCGTGGGCGGGCTGCTCTACGGCGTGGGGGCCACCGATCCCGTGACCTACGCGGCGGTGGTCGCGCTGTTGCTGACGGTGACGATCGTGGCCTGCCTGCTGCCCGCCTGGCGCGCGGCGCGCGTCAATCCCCTGGTCGCGCTGCGGGGGGACTAGCGGGAGCCTCGCTCAGGGCGCCGGAACCGGAAGCGTGAAGGTCACGGTCGTGCCGCGGCCGACCTCGCTCTCCACCACGATCTCGCCGCCGTGCGCGCGGACGAGGTTCCGGGCAATGGGCAGGCCCAGGCCCGAGCCGTGCGACCGTTCGCCCTTGTGGAAGCGGTCGAAGATCCGCGGCAGCTCGTCGGCGGCGATGCCGGGACCGGTGTCACGCACCCGGACGGCGACGCGATCGGCGCGGCGCTCCGCGGCGACGGAGACGGCCGCGCCACCGTTGGAGTGGCGGATCGCGTTCGCGACCAGGTTCGTCAACACCTCCCGGATGCGGAGCGGATCGACCTCGACGAGCGGGAGGTCCGTCGAATCGTCGACCTCCACCGTGACCCCGCGTGCGGCGGCCTCGGACGCGAGCGAGCGTACGGCGTCGCCGAAGAGCACGGCGAGGTCCGTGGGCTCCTTCTGCAGGCCCAGCGTGCCGCGCTCGGACTGGGCGAGAGTGCCCAGGTCCTCCACCAGGCGGGCGAGGAGCCGCGTCTCCTCCAGCACCTCGCCGAGTTGCGCGTCGTCCCGCGGATAGACGCCGTCGAGGAGGCCCTCGATCCGGCCCTGCACGACCGCCAGCGGCGTGCGCAGCTCGTGCGCGATGTCCGCCATCAGGTCGCGCCGCTGGCGATCCTGTTCCGAGAGGCGCGCGGTCATGCTGTTGAAGGCGCGGGCGACCCCGCGCAGGAACGGCGGCCCCCGCTCCGCGACGCGCGCGGAGAAGTCCCCGGCCGCCACGCGGTCGGCGGCCGAGACCACGTCTCCCATCGGCAGCCCGACCCGGCGCATCGCGGCCACGAACACCAGCACCAGGCCCGCGAGCATCGCCGCCTTCACCATGGCCAGGCCGGTGGTCCAGGCGCTCGCGCCCGCGGGACCCGTGTGGCCGAGGGCGAGCGACACCAGCGTGGCCACCCCTATCGAGCTCAGCACCAGCACCAGGGCGAGGAGGAGAGCGATCCTCCAGATGAAGTGCGATCGGCGGGGCCAGTGGCGCCGCGGGCGGTG
>DASTLK010000777.1:0-6906 GCA_035715025.1 Vicinamibacteria bacterium | reverse complement strand
GATCTCGGCCCGCTCGGTGTACGCCGTGCCGTAGTCCCCGCCCCCGCCGAAGCAGGCGTAGCCCAGGCCGGGCCAGCGAGCACCCATGCCCGTGGGCAGGTTCTGCGGGTCGGCCCGCCAGTCGAGCGTGCCCTCCGAGTTGCCCCACACCTTCCAGGTCGCGCGCGACGCGCGCAGGCGCTGCAGGAACCAGGCCTTCTGCTCCGCGCCCAGGATGGTCTGGGGCGGCTCGTTCTTGCGGAAGTTCGGCACCCGCGCCGTCCCGTAGGCGAGCGTCGCCGGCGGAGCGCCGCCCACGTGCGCGCGTCCCGCGTCGAGCGCCTGCATCACCTCTTCCGGGACCATCTCGGGGAAGTCCGGGCTGGAGAGCGGCTCCGCCTCCTTGCGGCCGCTCGGCTCCTCCGAGCGATAGGAGTGCTGATCGGTGATCAGGATCTCCACGTGCCGGCCGAAGCGGAAGGCGCGATATCCGGTGAGGCTGCGGATGGCGGCCAGGTTGTTCTCCTCCTGGCCCAGCCCGCTCGCGTCGAAGCGCTCGATGGGCACGTCCTTCACCGCGGGCGCCTGGAAGCGCTCCCGCGACGGGCCTCCCACCTTGGCCACGCGCGCCGGCTGGTACTCGAACCAGACCTGGTTCGCCATGACCTTGCGCGTCTGCGCGGGACGGTTGACGCCGTCGAACTGCTGGAGCGACTGCCACCCGAGCCACGAGAACTCGTGGTTGTCCCACATCGACACGAATGGCCAGCGCGCCCGCGCGTCCTGCAGGTCGGGATCGTGCAGGTAGGAGCGATAGAGCGTGCGGTAGTCCTCGAGGGTGACGGGGATGTGGAAGCCCTGCCGGATCTTCTCGCCCTGCGGGTAGCGCACGGCCGGGCGCAGGCGCCGGTCGTAGCGGTGTCCGCCCGGGAAGTCCTCGGGGTAGTCGACCACTTCGTAGACGAAGTCGCCCAGGTGCATCACGAACCAGAGCTGGTCCTCGGGCGCGGCACGCTCGTCGTCGAAGGCCATGCGGCGATACGCGTTCTGCGCGCCCTCACAGACGTTCTGGCAGCTCACGAACGAAAAGCGGACCGGGCGCGGATCGTCGTCCGCGGGCGCGGTGCGCGTGCGGCCGATGCGGCTGCCCTGCCCGTGCTCGTCGGCGAAGCGATACCAGTACGTGTGCGCGGGCCGCAGGCCGCCCACCAGCACCCGGCAGGTGTGGTCGGCTGCGGCGAGGGCGCGGGTGCGGGCGGTGGCGACGACGCGCGCGAACGCCGCGTCTTCGGCCACCTCGACGGTCAGGGGCACCGCCGCCGCCCCTCCGCCGCCGGAGGCGCAGGTCCAGAGGAGGACGCTGTCGGGGACGGGGTCGCCGGAGGCGACGCCTTCGGCGAAGAGGTCGCGCCGCTCCACCCACCGGGTTCGCGAGGGCGCGGCCGCGGCGCCGCCCCAGGCGAACGTCGCCCCCAGCGCGCCGGCGGTGCGGAGGAACTCACGACGCGTCGCGCGACCGGGGATGGCCATGGCGGGCGGATTCTATCGCGGACGCGGCGATCCAGCCGACGTCCAACGAATTGATCTTGCTTCGCCCGCACCATCGTGCATAGCATATGTGGCTATGACGAATGTCCTGGGGCGCATGCTCGACCGCGAGCTCAAGAAAGGCTCCGCGGAGCTGCTCGTCCTCTCCCTCCTGGAGGCCCGCCCGCGCCACGGGTACGAGATCAGCAAGCTCATCGAGGACCGTTCCCAGGGACGGCTCCGCTTCCACATCGCCTCCCTGTACCCCCTCCTCTACCGGCTCGAGGAGCGCGGCTGGCTCGAAGGCCGGTGGGTCGAGAAGCCGGGCACGCGCCGGCGCCGGTTCTACCGGCTCACGAGAGAGGGACGGAAGGTGCTGGCCGCGCAGCGCGACAACTGGCGGGACTTCGTGGAGGCGGTGGCCCTCATCACGGGAGTGAAGCATGCCTGAGTGGGACGGCGAGATCCGCAAGCGCCTGGCCGGCCTGAGCCTGACCGGTCCGCGCGAGGCCGAGCTGATGGAAGAGGTGTCCGCCCATCTCGACGACGTCTACCGCGACGGCCTCGCCCGCGGGCTCGCGCGCGAGGAGTCGCGGAGGGCCGCGCTCGAGTCGCTCCAGGAGGGCGAGTGGCAGCGCGGCATGCGACGCCTGCGCCAGTCCCACCAGCAGGAGCCGATCGCGCTGGGCACGGAGGCCAGCGGGCCGCGGCGATACTTCGCCAGCCTGTCGCGCGACCTGCACTACGGGGCGCGGACGCTCCGGAACAACCCGGGGTTCACGGCCGCTGCCGTCCTCACCCTCGCCCTCGGCATCGGGGCGAATACGGCCATCTTCAGCCTGGTGAGCGCCGTGCTCCTCCGGTCGCTCCCCGTGCGCGAGCCGGAGCGGCTCGTCCAGGTCGCCTGGGACAAGGGCAGCGTCCTGTCGTATCCCGAGTACGCCGAGCTGCGCGACGGGAGCCGCACGTTCGAGGGCCGGCTGGCCGCCTGGGGCGGGATCGAGGCCAGCCTGAACGCCGACGGCCAGACCGACCTCGTCGTCGGCGTCATCGCCTCCGGCAACTACTTCGACGTGCTCGGCGTGCGGGCGGCGCTCGGGCGCCTCCTCTCTCCGAGCGACGACGTCACACCGGGGGCGCATCCCGTGGCCGTGATCAGCTACCGCCTGTGGCGGGGGCGGTTCAACGGCGAGGCGGGCGTCGTGGGGCGGGACGTCCTTCTCAACGGCCATCGCTTCACCATCGTCGGCGTCACCCCGGAAAGGTTCAACGGCGCGCAGCTGGGCGCGCTGCGGGACTTCTACGTGCCCATGATGATGCAGGCGGTCATGCGGCCACCGCGCGCCGGCTATTCCGGGGAGATGGATCCCGATCTGCTTCGGCGGCGCACCGGCCGCTGGCTCTTTGGCCTGGGGCGGCTGGAGACGGGGACCACCCTCGAACAGGCGGCGGCCGGGCTGTCCGTGCTGTCCGCGACGGTCGGGCCGCCTCCGCCGGCCGGGGCGCGGCCGCGCATCGCGGTCGCGGTCCCCGTCAACACCGGCGATGGCCAGGTGCGGGCGCGCCTGACCGCGGTGGCCGCGCTGCTGATGTCGGTGGTGGGGGCGGTGCTGCTCCTCGCCTGTGCGAACGTGGCCAATCTGATGCTCTCGCGCGCGGCCGCGCGGCGGCGCGAGATTGCGGTGCGCCTGGCGCTCGGCGCCAGCCGGCGGCGGCTCGTTGCCCAGCTCCTCACCGAGAGCGTGCTCCTCTCGTTGCTCGGCGGTGTGGCCGGCCTGGCCCTGGCCTTCGCCGTCGTCTCCGCCTTCCGCGCCCTGCCCCCGCCGCCGGGCGCCTTGCCGCTCGCGCTGGAGGTGGCGATCGATTTTCGCGTGCTCGCGTTCACGCTCGCGCTGGCCACGCTCTCCGGCGTGGCCTTCGGTCTCGCCCCCGCGCTCGCGGCCTCCCGGCTCGACCTCGTGCCCGTGCTCAAGGACGAGTCGTTCGTACCCGACACGCGCGCGCGACGCTACAACCTCCGCCGCGCCCTGGTGGTGGCCCAGGTCGCGCTGTCCCTGGTGCTGCTCGTCACCGCCGGCCTCTTCCTGCGAAACCTGCGCGAGGTCCAGCGCGTCCGTCCCGGCTTCGACGTGGAGCGTCTCGTCTCCGCCGAGCTCCCCGTCAACCTGCTGCGCTACACGAGCGAGCAGGGCCGGGCGTTCTATCGGGCGGTCACCGAGCGCGTGGAAGCGATCCCGGGAGTGCAGGCGGCCACGGTGGCGCGAGTGCCCGTCCTGGGGGGCTCCGGCCGCATCACCAGCATCCACGTGGAGGGGCGCCCCAGCTCCGCCGAGCACTTCCGCAGCGAGGGCAGCGGCCCCGCGCCCATCAGCCGCGACGCGGCCAGCGGCAACGTGGTCGGTCCGCGCTACTTCCAGACCCTCGGCGTCCCCATGCTGCGCGGACGCGACTTCGACGCGCGCGACACGCCCGAGGCCCCGAAGGTCGCCATCGCGAACGACGCGTTCGTGCGTGTGCAGTTCCCGGACGCCGAGCGCGGGTCAGCGCTCGGTCAAAGGATCAGCATCGAGGGACCGGAGGGCCCGTGGCGCGAGATCGTGGGGGTCGTGGGCGACAGCAAGTACGGGTCGCTGACCGAGGAACCGACGCCGATCCTGTACGTCCCGCTCTCCCAGAACCACGAGACGGGGATGGTCCTGTACGTGCGCACCTCGGCCCCTCCGGCGGTGCTCCCGGCCGTGCGCGCCGCCGTGCAATCCGTGGAGCCCAACCTTCCGCTCCCCGATCTGCACACGGTCGCGGAAACCGTCGCGACCTCGCTGTACGTCCCGCGCGTGGGCGCGATCCTGCTCGGCGTGTTCGCCGTGGTGGCCATCCTCCTGGCCGCGATCGGCGTCTACGGCGTGACGAGTTTCGCGGTCGCGCAGCGCACGCGCGAGATCGGCGTTCGCATGGCGCTGGGAGCGGCGAAGGACGACATCCTGACCCTGGTCGTCAAGCAGGGGATGGCCGTGGTCATGGTGGGCATCGCGGCCGGCCTGCTCCTGGCCTTCGCCGCCGGCCGCTCTCTCGCGAGCTTCCTCTACGGAATCAGCGGGACGGACCTGGGCACGTTCGTGGCCGTGCCCTTCATCCTCGCGGCGGTGGCCCTCGTCGCCTGCCTCGTTCCCGCGCGCCGCGCCATGCGCCTGGATCCCCTGACCGCGCTGCGTCAGCGCTGAGGCGGGACGTGGTTCCATCGCGAGGTCGGCGCCAGCCATCGCGCTGGCTTGGATCACTCGCCGCGCAACGCGATGATGGGATCGATGCGTGAGGCGCGCAGCGACGGCAGCAGGCACGCGACGATCGCAATCAAGGCGAAGAGGACGGTGACCGCCGAGTAAATCAGCGGATCGAGTGGCTGCACGTAGTAAAGCAGCGTCCGGATCAGCCGCGCGGCGCCGGCCGCGGCGCCGAGACCCAGTACCAGGCCGACCGCCACCAGCTTCAGGCCGCTCCGCAGGACGAGCGCGACCACTTGTTGCCGTTGGGCGCCGAGCGCCATTCTTATGCCGATCTCGCTCGTCCGCTGGGTCACCGCATACGCGAGGACGGAATACAGCCCCACGGCCGAGAGCAGGAGCGCGACCGCCGCGAAAGCCACCGTGAGCCAGGCGGCGACGCGCTGGGCGCCAAGCGCCTGGGCCAGCGACGCCTCGAGGGTCTGAAAGAGCGCGATCGGCTGGCTGCGGTCGAGATCGATCACCGTCGAGCGGACGAGCGGCCGCAGGGCGGCGGGATCCCCGTCGGTGCGGACGACGATGAAGGTCAGCGACCGGGCGAACTGCCGAATGCGGAAGTAGATCTCGTCGGGGGGCGGTGAGGTGAGGCCCGTACTCTTCACGTCGCCGACAATCCCCACGATCTCGAACTTGATGTCGGCATTGGGACCCCTGAGCAGCACCTTTCCGAGGGCGGATTCGCCGGGGAAGAGGCGCCTGGCGAACGACTCGTTGACGAGGCAGACCAGCGGCGATCTCTCCGTGTCCCGGGCTTCAAAGTTCCGGCCCTCGCGCAGCGGAATCCGCATGGCTTCGAAATAGTGGTCGCTCACGATATCGAGGCTCGCGAGCGCGCGCTTCGGCGGAGGCGGGATGGGCCGGCCGGCGACCGCATAAGGCAAACGCGGCTGAATTCCGCTCAGCGGCAGCCCGACCACGACGGCGGCGCGCTTCACCTGCGGTTGCGCCTCGAGCCGCTCGATGAGCTGGTCGTAGAAATCCGCCTGCTGCGCGTCGGTGGCGTACCGGGTCACAGGCAGGGCCAGCAGGGACGTCGCGACGCCCTGCGGATTGAAGCCGGCCGGCGCGCGCTGCAACCGGACGAAACTGAGCAGGAGCAGACCCGACAGGACGAGCAGCACGACGGAGAGCGCGACCTCGCCGACCATGAGCGTGGAGCGGAAGCGGGCGCTGCGCGCCCCCGAGCTACCGCGCGCGGAATCGTTCAAGACCTCCGACAGGTTGGCCCGCGATGCGTGCCATGCGGGCAGCAGGCCGACGAGCAGCGCGCTGCACACCGAAACCCCGGCGGTAAAGACGAGGGCGCGGGCGTCGAGGACCAGCGTAACCCCGGGCGGGAGTTGATTGGCGGCGAGGCGCTGGATGGCCGCGAGCGCCCACCACGCCACGAGCACCCCCGCGGCGCCGGCCACCACCGAGAAGAGCGCGCTCTCCGTGAGGAACTGCCGGACGAGTTGGCCGCGAGTGGCGCCGAGGGAGAGGCGCACCGCGATTTCCTTGTGGCGCGCGGAGAGCAAGCCCAGGAAGAGCGAGGCGACGTTGGCGCAGGCGATCAGAAGCACCAGGCCCACCGCGCCCAGGAGGAGGTAGAAGGTCGGGCGGATGTTGCCGACCAGTTCCTCCGCAAAGGTCTTCACGACGGTGTCGTTCTTTCCGTCGAGTTTGTCGGGGAACGCGGCGGAGTAGTCCCGAGACAGAGTCGCGACTTCGCTGCGCGCCTGCTCGAGCGTGATCCCTGACTTGAGCCGCGCGGTTGCACCGAGGTAACCACCGCCGCTCTGCACCTGTTGGAGCGTGAAACCATTGCCCTCGAAGGGCCGGGGCACATAGAGGAGAACGGTGCGATAGGGGTTGCTCAGCGCCGGCGGGGTGATGCCCACGATGGTGTAGCGGTTGCTGTTGAGGGTGAGCCGCTCGCCCACGGCGGATTCGCGCCCGCCGAAGGCCCGCTGCCAGTATTCGTAGCTGATGATGACGACCCAGGGGCCGCCCAGCGTGTCCTCCTCGCGGGTGAAGTTGCGTCCATACAACGGCACGACGCCCAGGGTCGGAAGGAAACTGGCGGTGACGGCCACGGTGTTGGCCTGCTCGGGATCGGCACCCTCGCGGGTGACGGTGT
>DASTLK010000776.1:0-5141 GCA_035715025.1 Vicinamibacteria bacterium | reverse complement strand
GCTCGGCCTGGGGGACGGCGTCCGGCTGCTCGGCCGGCGCGACGACGTGCCCGACGTCCTGGCCGCGACCGACGTCTTCGTGCTCGCCTCCCGCCAGGAGACGACGCCGATCGCGCTCCTGGAAGCGATGGTCGCCGGCTGCGCCTGCGTGGCCACCGACGTGGGCGACTGCCGCGCCCTGCTCGCGGACGGCGCGGCCGGGCGCATCGTGGCGCCAGGCGACGTGCCCGGCCTGGCCGCGGCCCTGCGCGAGGTCACCGCCGACGGCGCGCTCCGCGGCCACCTGGGCCAGGCGGCGAGGGAGCGCGCGCGCCTCTTCAGCGACGTCTCGATGGCGGAGCGCACGGCCGCGGTCTACGAGACGGTGCTCGCGGGTGGGCCGCCGATCGGCGCCGCCGAGCTCGGGTGAACTCGCTCCTGAATCTCGTGGCGCTGGCCGCCGTCCAAGCGCTGTTCCTCCTCCTTGGCCTGGGGATCACCGCGCGTGTCCGTCCTTTGTGCCGCTCCGGGTGGGCGATCGCGCTCGCTCCCGTGGTCGGCCACCTCGCCCTGATCGTGTTCGCGCTCGGTCTCGCCACTCGTTTCGCCGCCGGAGGTCCGGCCGTGCTCGCCGCCGCGGGGATACTCCTCGCCGTCACCGCCAGCGCAGCCCGCGCTGTGAGGGAAGCCTCGGCGCGATTCGCCCGATCGCGGGCCATGAGGACACTCACCGTCCTGGCCCTGGCCGTGCAGCTCCTGAACTCGGCTGGCCTCGTCGCGTCCGGAGTCGCGACCTACAACGGCAACGCCAACCTCGACGCCTGGTACTACGCAATGGATACGGACCTTCTGCAGAGCCGGCGGTACTTCGAGCCATTGGCGCCCGAGCCGCTCCGGCCACTGCTCCACACCATCCCTCCCGTCACCCGCGTGGGCGCCGAGTGGAGCGTGCTGCTGGTGGCGGAGGTGTTCCCTCTCGGCGTCGTGCCGGCGTTCAACCTGACGCTCGCCTCGTTCCTGCCGCTCGTCTGCGTGGCCGCAGCCTATTTCGCGCGCGAAGGGATTCGGCTGCCATGGCGCTGGGCGCTCCTGGCTGCTGGTCTCGCCGGCATCCATTCCTCGCTATCGCTCGCCTATTTGAACCAGCACCTTGGCCAGGTCCTCTCGCTGGCCGTGGCTCCCATCGCGGTCACCTCCGCCAGTCGCTGCCGTCGCGATACGGCCAGCGCCGCGGTTGCGGGATTGATCGCTTCCGCCGCCCTGTTCGCGTATTGGCCCACGGCACCGCTGGTCGCGATCCCGATCGTTCTTGTCGCCGGAGCACACGCGTGGCGCCGCTCCCTCGAGCCGCGCATGGTCGCCGCGTTCGTGGCCACCGCCATCGCCGTGGTCGTCCTTGGCTCGCCGGTGGTGGTCATCGATTCGCTGGGCGCCGTGGCCCACGCGCGGCGGACGGCGTCCCGCAATGATCCCGCCCTCCTCGCGTTCAATCCGTACCTCACCGAAGAGCTGCTCCCCCTGGCCGCCGGTGTCGTCCATCCCGGCGCCTTCACGGGCTGGCGCCTCGTCGAGGGACCCAAGCCCGCCCCTCGCGCCTACGCGAGCATGGCGGTCCACTACGCAATCGCTCTGGCCGTGATCGCTCTGGCTCTCGCCGGTGTCGCGAGCCAGATACGGAGGAGGAGGCCGCTGCTTCCCGCGGCTCTGGGGACGGCGGTCGTGTTGATGGCGGCCATGGTCCACGGCGAATACGGCTACGGCGCGTACAAGCTTGTGTCCTGGATGCACGTCGCTTTCGTCGTCGCGTTCGTCGCGGGCGCGCAATACGCGTGGAGTGCGAGGAGATC
Organism: Vicinamibacteria bacterium; assembly: GCA_035715025.1. Classification (GTDB taxonomy): domain Bacteria; phylum Acidobacteriota; class Vicinamibacteria; order Fen-336; family Fen-336; genus AA29. Next base: position 3,315 of record DASTLK010000776.1, on the reverse strand, counting down.
CCGCACGTGGCGGATGGCCGCAGCCACCGTGATCGTCCTTTGCGCCGCCTTCAACCTGCGCCTCACCGGCAGCCGCGTCCTCGCCTCCGTCGTCGCCCAGCCCGACACCTACCTCGCCGGCCCTCTCTTCGCGCGGAATCCGGATTGGCAGGACCTGGAGCGCTGGTCGGCGGCCGCCCCTGGCCCCGTCCTCGTCGGCCTGCACCCGCACGTGGCGCAGTACTGGGCGTCCTTCCGGTTGCGCCGGTCGGGCTACGCCTTCCTGGTGCCCCAGGACACGCTAGGCGCCAGCGGTGCCTCCGAACAGGCGCATCACGCGACTCTGAAGGACGTACCAGATGATCTCCCGCCCCTGACCCTCGACCCACAGGCCGTGTCCGCGTGCCCCCTCTTCCTGGACTGGGCCGGTCCCATCGACATCGCCCGCAACGTCCCACCCACCACGCCGGTCGCGCGAGACGCGACGTTCGCGCTGTACCGGATGGACGACGTCACGGAGTTCCTCAGCGTGCGCGAAGGATGGTACGGGGTTGAGGCACTCGACCCCGCGGGCCGGGGTACGTCCACTTTCCGCTGGATGAGCCCGCGTGCGTCACTGCTCCTCTTCCGCTTCCCTGCTCAGCTCATCCGGCTCGTGCTGGGCGTCCAGTCGGGGGTTGGGCTGCCGACCCTCGATCGACGGGTCACCGTGCGTCACCGCGGGCAGCCGCTGGCGACATTCGACGTGGAGGGCAGCGCGCGCCTAGCGACTCCGCCATTCGTTCCGGACACACCCTTCGACGAGATCGTGCTCGAAGTCGCGGGCGCGCCCCGCCCGATGCCGAGGGCCCTCACGCTCTGGAATCGCTGGGCGCTGCACGACCCACGGCCGCTGGCCCTGGGCGTGTCCGACGTACAAGCGCGGCGCGTCGGGGAGGCGGCCGGGTCCGACGGCGCGTTCGCGCGACGCTGGCGGCCGCGCGAAATCCGCGCCCAATTGCTCTACGACGGGCTGCACGCGGACGACTGGATGGGCCGGCGCTTCGTGGTCACCGTTCCCGGTGGCGCGCTCGGCGCGCGGTTGGCTCTCGACGGCCTCTCGGAACAGCAGCCGGTCCGCGTCACCGTCGACGGCGGGGCCGCGCGTGTGGTCGACCTCCAGCCTTCACTGCTACAGACGGTGGACCTGGAGCTGACCGAGTCGCCCGACGGGGACGGCCACGTGATCGCCCTGGAGTTCACGCGATGGCGCGAGGAGGCCACGACCTCCCAGCTCGGTCTCGATCGGCGGCGGGAGGCGGCACGGCTACTCTGGTTGGACCTGCGCTAGCCCTCGCCGGCCCCATCATCCGGGCAGCCCTTGCTCTTCCACACACCGACGTTCCTGGTCTTCTTCCTTGCCTTCGCTGCGGTCTATTACTCGACGCCGCCGGGGCGAGGACGCGTCTACGTGCTCCTCGTTTTCTCGAACATCTTCTACGGCTGGTGGGACTGGCGGTTCCTGGGGCTGCTTTGGGTCACGAAGGTCGTCGACTACGGACTCTCCGTTCGCATCGCGCGCACCGACGATCCCCGGCGAAGGAAGCGGCTGCTCGCGGGCAGCATCGTCACCAACCTCGGGATCCTGGGATTCTTCAAGTACTGGAACTTCCTGATCGATTCCGTCCTTGCGCTGCACGTCGATGTCTCCACCCTGAGGGTCCACGCCCTGGTCCTGCCGGTGGGGATCTCTTTCTACGTCTTCCAATCGATGTCGTATGCGATCGACGTCTATCGGCGGCGGATCGCGCCCGCGGGAAGCCTGGTCGAGTTCGCCGCCTTCGTCTCCTACTTTCCGCAGCTCGTGGCCGGACCCATCGAGCGCGCGGGCAACCTCCTGCCCCAGCTCCTGCGCCCCGCCAATCCCACGGCCTCCGCCATCGCCTCCGGAACGTTCCTCTTCGCCTCCGGCTTTCTGCGCAAGGCACTGGGCGACGTCCTCGCCGGTCTGGTGGATCCCATTTTCGGCGACATCGCGGGGGCGGCGCCGGGCGTGGTCGTCCTGGCCGTTCTCGGTTTCGGCGGCCAGATCTATCTCGACTTCTCCGGCTACAGCGAGATGGCACGGGGCATGGCGCGTGCGATGGGCGTGGAGCTGATGGCGAATTTCTCCTCGCCCTATCTCGCGACGTCTTTCCGCGATTTCTGGCGCCGCTGGCACATCAGCCTTTCCGAATGGCTGCGCGACTACCTCTACGTCCCTCTGGGCGGCAACCGTCATGGGCTGGGCCGGACGCTCCGGAACCTGATGATCACGATGCTGCTGGGCGGCCTCTGGCACGGAGCGGGGTGGAATTTCGTTATCTGGGGAGTCCTGCACGGTCTTTACCTGGTCCTGAACGTCCTCTGGGACCGGCGCGTGCCCGCGCCGCGCACGGCGGTGACGCGCGCCCTGAGCGCGGCGGGCGGCTGGATCGTGACGCTGTTGGGGGTGCAGTACGCCTGGATCTACTTCCGCCTGGCCACGTTGCCGGAAGCGGCCCTCGTCAACCGCAAGATCGTGGAATGGCTGGCCCATCCGAGCCTGCCCGTGACGTCGTGGACGCTCCTGGCGGCTCTCGCACCTGTCTTCGCGCTCGATCTCATCCAGCGGGATCGTCGGCCCGTGTTCTCCTCGCCGGAGACCACACCCCTGAGAGACCTCGCCTTCGGCACCCTGGCCGGCTGCTTCTTGCTGCTGGGCGTGATCCTCCTCGCGGGTCAGCCCACGCATCAGTTCCTCTACTTCCAATTCTGAGATGGCTGTCCTTCGGCTGATCGTGCCCGATGAGCCAGTGACGCAGAAGAGGATCCCCGCCCCTCTAACGCGCGGAGACCGGTCCTCGCTTCGCCGGCTCCTCACTTTCGGCATTGGCCTTGTCCTGCCCTGGCTCCTGCTCAGCCTCGCGATCCCACCCCTGGACCTCCCGGACTATGGCGCGTGGACGGGGATCCGCCCGCTGGAGCAGAAGCTCCGCATACTCGAAGCCTTTGCCGCAGCGGGTGACGTGGACGCGGTGGTGCTCGGCAGCTCCGTGAGCGACTTTGGCTTCAGCGCCCAGCGGTTGTCGCAGCACCTTTCGCGGGAGCTCGGACGACCCTACCGCGCCTTCAACTTCTCCACCGGGGCCGCCGAGGTAGCCGACTATCCAGAGCTCTACCGCCTGGTGCGGACCGTCGCCCGGCCCGTCCAGCACGAAATCGCGCGATCGGTGAAGGCGGCGGCGCCGTAGTCGTTGAGATGGATGTAGTCGGCGACGGCATGTCGCTGCAGCGCGAGGTCGTCGAGGAAGACGCAGGCCGGAGCGGAGGCCAGGG
>DASTLK010000775.1:0-6424 GCA_035715025.1 Vicinamibacteria bacterium | reverse complement strand
TGCTCACCCGCCTGTTCCCGGGCAACCCCGTCTCCAGCGACTACCTCTACCTGGATTGGGACCACGCCTCGACGCGCCCCGTGGACTGGGTGTCAGGCGCGTGCCTCATGGTCCGCCGCGAGGTGTTCGACCGCGTGGGCGGCCTGGACGACGGCTACTTCCTGTTCGTGGAGGACATGGATTGGTGCCGCCGCATCCGCGACGCCGGCCAGGAGGTCGTGTACGTGTCGGAGGCGGAAGTCACCCATCGCATCGGGGCCAGCCGCGGCCCCGTCCCCTCCTGGGTGATGTGGGAGCGGCACCGGAGCATGCTGCGATACGTCCGCAAGCATTTCGCGTGGCCTCCGGCCCTGGTGATGCTCGCCGCCCTGGGGCTGGCGGCGCGCGGCGGGTTGGCCATCCTCGAAGACCGGATCCGCGGCCGTCGGTCGCATCCTCCGGAGACCCTCCGTCCGCGGCCGTTGCCGGAGCCCTCGGCGGACGCGTCCGTGAGCCGTGCCGGACAGGCCGCGCAGGTCCCCTTGACCGCGCGCCTCCCGCCCGGCTAGCGCGCGGCATGATTCGGGACCTGGTCCGCTATCGCCCGCTCATCCGCAACCTGGTCCTCAAGGAGCTCACGCTCAAGTACCGGGGATCGGTCCTCGGCGTGGCCTGGTCCCTTGCGCACCCCGCGCTCCTCCTTCTCGTGTACACGCTGGCCTTTCGGCACGTGCTGCGCGTCCCCGTGGCGCACTACCCGTTCTTCCTGCTCGTGGCGCTGCTGCCCTGGAACTTCTTCGCCGCCGCCGCCAGCGCCGCCACGGGCGCGATCGTCCTCAACGGGTCGCTCCTCCGGAAGGCGGCCTTCCCGCGCGAAGCGCTGCCCATCGCGAGCGTGCTCTTCGTCTTCGCCCAGCTCCTGCTCGCCCTGGCCGTCTTCCTCCCCGCCATGGCCCTGGCCAGCGGTCCCGGCCTGAAATGGACGGCGGTGCTGCTGCTCCCCCTCCTGCTGCTCCACGTCCTGTTCACCACCGGAATCGCGCTGCTCCTGGCCGCCCTCACCACCGCCTGGCGCGACATCGCGCATTTCACCGAGGTGGGGCTCGTGCTCGTCTTCTGGCTCACTCCGATCGTCTATCCGGCGGACATGGTGCCGGGGTCCTGGCGCAGCGCCCTCGCGCTCAGCCCGCCCGCCGCGTTCGCCGCCGCCTACCAGGACGTGCTGTTCTGGGGACGCGTGCCGACCTGGACCACGGCCACCTCCACCCTCGTTTCGACCGTGGCCGCGGTCGTGCTCGGCCTCGTCGTCTTCAAGTCCATGAGCCCCGCCTTCCTGGAGCGGGTCTGATTGGGCGTGCTCGAGCTGGCCGGGGTCTCGAAGCGCTTCGTCATCCGCCACAACCCGAGCCTCGACTTGAAGGTGCGCGTGCTGGCCCTGTTCCATCCACGGCACCGCGAGCGCCGGCAGGAGGTGTGGGCCCTGCGCGACGTGGACGTCCATCTCGAGCGCGGAGAGTCGCTGGGCCTGATCGGGCCGAACGGATCCGGCAAGAGCACTCTGCTCCGGATCATGGCCGGCATCCTGCCGCCCACCCGCGGCCGGGTCGCGGTCTCGGGCACGGTCGCGCCCATGCTCGAGCTGGGAGTCGGGTTCCATCCCGAGCTGACCGGCCGCGAGAACGTCTACCTGAGCACGTCCCTCTTCGGTTTCGGAAGGCGGCAGACGGACGCGCTCTACGACCGCATCGTCGCCTTCGCCGAGCTCCGTGATTTCATGGACGCGCCGGTCAAGACCTTCTCGAGCGGGATGGCCATGCGACTCGGTTTCGCGGTGGCGACGCATCTCGAGGCCGACATCCTGCTCGTGGACGAAGTGCTCGCGGTCGGCGACCGCGCGTTCCAGGAGAAATGCCTCGCCCGCATGTCGGAGGTGCGGGCCCGCGGCTGCTCCATCGTCGTGGTCACCCACGACCTCGACCTCCTGCAGCGCTTCTGCGATCGCGCCTGTCTCCTCGTCGAGGGGCGGATCGTCGCCGAGGGCGCTCCGGAGGAGGTCGCCGCCCGGTATTGCGGTGACGGCGTGACCGCCGAGCCGGCCCATGCCTTCTGACCGCTTCGACGTCCTGTTCTTCGGCGCCGTGGACTGGAGCCACACCTGGCAGCGGCCGCAACAGATCGCCTCGCGGCTGGCCGCCCAGGGCCGCGTCGTCTACGTCGATCCGATCGGATTGCGCCGCGCTCGTCTCTCGGACGTGCCGCGCCTGGCGCGGCGGCTGCAGGCAGTCGACGCCCTGCCGGTGACGGTGCCGGCCGGGGTCTCCGTGATCTCGGGCCACGCGGCCACGCTGGCCTCGGGGTTGCGGGCACCCGCGGAGTGGACGGCGCGCCTGATGGTGTCCGCGGTGCGCCGTGCGCTGCACGACGCGCAGATCGAGCGTCCGGTGATCTGGGTGGGCACGCCGTCGCCGGCGGTGGTGGCGGCGCTGGACCTCCTGCCGTCGCGGCTGATCGTCTACGACTGCCTCGATGCGGTGGCGCAGTTCCATCCCGGGCTGTCCGAGGTGGAAGGCGCGGAGAGAGTACTGGCCCGGCGCGCCGACGTCGTATTGGCCACCACACCGGAACTGGAGGCGCGGATGCGTCGCGGGAACGCGCGCACCGTCCTCGTCCCCAACGCGGCCGATTACGATCACTTCTCGCGAAAGGTCCCCCGCGACGAGATCCCCGTCGACCTGCGCGCCTTGCCGCGCCCGGTGATCGGCTACGTCGGCGAGGTGGCGGCCTGGTTCGACACCGACCTCGTCCGGCGCCTGGCCCGGCGCCATCCGGACTGGTCGATCGTCCTCGTCGGACCGGCCACCGCGGAGGCCCGCCACGCCCTGCCCGAGGCCAACGTCCACTTCCTCGGCCGCCGTCCCTATTCCGTGCTGCCGCGGTACCTGGCCGGGTTCGACTGCTGCCTGATCCCGTTCCGCGCCTCGCCCCTGACCGCGGCCGTGAGCCCGATCAAGCTCTACGAGTACCTGGCCGCGGGCAAGCCCGTCGTCAGCACGCCGCTCCCCAGCGTCCTCCCCTTCGCGCGAGAGGTCCTGGTCGCCGCGGACCAGCGGTTCCTGGAGGCGGTGGAGGAGGCGGTGGCGAATACGCACGACGTCGCCGCGGTGGAGGCCCGCCGCCGGCGCGCTCGCGCGAACACGTGGGACCAGCGCATCGCGGGGATCCTCGAAGCGCTGCACGAGGCGGAAGCGGCGCGCGCGGGCGCGGAAGGCGCGGAGCCGGCGCGGGTGGCGCGATGATCTCCGCGCGAAGGCGGGCGTGAACGGCCAGGGCCCGTTCCGATTGCTGCAGGTGGCGCTCCCGGAGCGCATTCGCGTGGTCGACGTAGGTGCCCACCGCGGCGACTTCGCCGCGGCCGCGCTGGCCGCGTTTCCAGGCTCGTCGGCACTCCTATTCGAGCCCGGCCCGTCCAAGGCGGCTGCCCTTCGCGAGCGCTACCGGGGCGAACCGAACGTCCGCGTCTTCGAAGTCGCTCTGGGCGACGAGCAAGGCGACGCACTCCTCCACGAGCAGGAGGACTCCGCGACGGACAGCCTGCTCCCCTCCGCGGAAGTGACGGAGGCCATGCGTCGCGTACGCGTGAGCCGTCTCGACGCGGTACTCGATGAAGAGGGTGTGCCCTCGGTGGACCTCGTCAAGGTCGACACGCAGGGCTACGACCTTCGCGTCCTGCGCGGTGCCGCGGAGACGCTCGCGCGCTGCCACCCCGCCCTCCTGGTGGAGGCGATCTTCGTTCCCCTCTATCGAGGCCAGGCGTCATTCGATGAGCTGCTCGCCTTCCTGACGGAAGCCGGGTATCGCCTGGCCGGCGTGCATGCCGTCCACACCGACGCCGGAGGCCTCCTTGCCTTCGCGGACTTCCTCTTTCTCTGGCGGGAGCCTCATGCCCGCCTGGCCGCGGCGGCCACGTGCGGTCCGTTCACCTGCCGCGACCCCGACGTGCTCCTCGACCAGGTCGACGCGCTCCAAAAGGCCTGTAACGAGCGTCTCGCCCTCATCCACGAATTGACGAGGGCGGCGGAAGAGCGGCTGGCGCTCGTTCACCGGCTCGACGGCGAGCTGCGTCGGATCCAGGAGGCCTGAGAAGGCGTGGGCGCCGTCCATTTCTCGTTGGACACGCGGTTGGCCCGGCTTCTCCAGGAGACCCTTCGCTTCGAAGTCTTCGTCGAGACGGGCACCGGACGTGGAGACACAGTGGCCGCCGTGCGGCCGCTGTTCTCCGAGATCCACACCATCGAGCAGGACGAGTCGCTGCACGCCGCGGCGGCCCGGCGTTTCTCCGGTGACGCCGCCGTCCACGTCCACCTGGGTGACTCGAGCCGCGTCCTGCCGAGAATACTTCCCCACCTCGAATCGCGCGCCGTACTCTATTGGCTCGACGCCCACGCCACCGGCGCGGCCGCCTTCGACGGCCCGGAGTGCCCGCTGGTGGAGGAGCTCAAGGCCATCTCCAGGCTGGGCGAGCGCAGCGTCATTCTGATCGACGATGCGCGCCTCTTCCTGGCTCCGCCGCCGGCGCCGCGCCGGCCCGACGCCTGGCCCTCCCTGGCCACGCTCCTCACGCATCTGGGCCGCCTGAGCTCGGCGCACGAGCCCATGGTGATCGACGATGCCTTCGTGTTCGTGCCCGCCTCCGTCCGCGGCGCGGTGCGCGACTTCGCGCATGGCCAGGGATTCGACTGGCTCCAGGCGGCGGACAAGGGCCGGGCCTACGACGCTCTCCTGGACGATGCCCGGGCGAGGGAGGGCGCGCTCCGGCGGCAGGACGCCGAAGCGCAGGAGAAGGACGCGCTCATCCGGCGCCTGGAGAGCGAGTGCCGCGCACGCGACGAACGTCTCGCCGCCTTCGAGGAGAAGCAGGCCGCACTCGAACGGGCGCAGAGGGAGCAGGAGGAGGAGCGCCGGATCCGGGAAGAGGCGGCCGCGCGCGCCTCGGAGGAGGAGGCCCGGCGACACGGTCGCGAGGCGTATTACCGCGCCCGCCGCTCGCTGCGCGCTCGCCTGTCGCCGAAGCTCGGCGTGCTCGACCAATACCCAGCGCGTCCGCTGAGCGTCCCGAGCGCATATGCAGCGCGGCCGGAGCTTCGCCAGCCCCCGCCGATCACGCTGGTCACACCGAGCTTCGGCCAGGCCGCGTTTCTCGAGCGCACGCTTCGGAGCGTCCTGGGCCAGGACTATCCGCGGCTCGAGTACGTCGTGCAGGACGGCGGCTCGCGCGACGGCAGCACCGCCATCCTCGAGCGCTACCGCACGCGTCTGGCCCGCTGCGTGAGCGCTCCCGACCGCGGCCAGGCCCATGCCCTTAACCTCGGCTTTTCCGGGACCACGGGCGAGGTGATGGGGTATCTCAACTCGGACGACCTGCTCCTCCCGGGCGCGCTGCACGAGGTGGCGGCCGCCTTCGCCCGCGATCCCGAAGTCGACGTCATCTACGGGCACCGCATCGTGATCGACGAGGAGGATCACGAGATCGGCCGCTGGGTCCTTCCGATCCACGACGACGACGTCCTGTCCTGGGCGGATTACGTGCCCCAGGAGACCCTGTTCTGGCGGCGGCGGATCTGGGAGCGCGCGGGGGCCAGGGTCGACGAATCCTTCCGCTTCGCCCTGGACTGGGAGCTGCTCCTCCGCTTCCGCGAGGCGGGCGCCCGCTTCCTCCGCCTACCGCGCTTCCTCGGATGCTTCCGCATGCACGCTGCGCAGAAGACGTCGTCGCAGATGGAGGAGCTCGGTATGGTCGAGATGGCGCGCTTGCGTGAACGCTGCCACGGCCGCGCGGTAACGGATGACGAGATTCGCCGTCACGTTCGACCCTACCTCTGGCGTCACGTCGTTCTCCACAAGCTGTACCGGCTGGGCCTGATCGGCGCCTAGTCTCGGGGTGCGGACTCCCATCCATAGCCCGCCAGCGGCTGGTTGAGGACGAAGTACTGTCCGTTCACTTCGGTCAGCAACCGCCCGATGAACACCAGCCGGGAATCGCGGGGAAGGTCTTCGCCGGCCATGGTGATGTCTCGACCTTCTCGCCGCGCCGGCCGTATGAGGTCCGTGTTGTCCGGCTGTCGCAAGGCGACGAAGAGCGGCTCGTTGCCGAGGACAGGGACCGCGATGCTGCGCACGAAACGCAGCCTCAGCCTCTCTCGCTCGCGAGGAGAGTTCCGCCTCAGGAGAAAGGCGAAGCTGTTGAACGTCAACGGCGGATCCTTCCGCTCCAGGTCCGGCTCGCGGTAGGTGCTCTGCGGGTCGCTCGCCCGGCCCGTCCAGCACGAAATCGCGCGATCGGTGAAGGCGGCGGCGCCGTAGTCGTTGAGATGGATGTAGTCGGCGACGGCATGTCGCTGCAGCGCGAGGTCGTCGAGGAAGACGCAGGCCGGAGCGGAGGCCAGGG
>DASTLK010000774.1:0-3540 GCA_035715025.1 Vicinamibacteria bacterium | reverse complement strand
GGATCCATTGCCGCTCCCGACGTCGAGCAGGCGCCCCGCCTCCAGGACGGGGGCCAGGGGGGCCACGGGCGCGACGAGGATGGCGACGCGCTCCGCCGGCGTGCGCGCGCCGGTCAGGTTCACGCGCGGATTCCAGTCGGCCACGAGGTCCAGGTATCGCGAGAGCGCGGCCACGTCGCGGCGCGCCAGCCCCAGGGCGGCGAGGTGGGGATCGTGGGCACCCGCCTGGCCGCCCACGCCGGCCTCAGTCCCGGGGAGGCCCGGCCGGGCCGCCGCCGGCCTCGGGCGCGCGGCGGGGGGCGATGGTGACACGCCGGTCCGCCCCTTCCCCGACGCTGTAGGTCTCGAGGGCGGGGTGCTCGCTCACCACCATGTGGACGATCCGACGCTCGTACGAGTTCAGCGCTTCGGTGCGCCGCGGTTTGCCGTCCGCTTCCACCGCCCGCACCAGTTCCAGCGCCCGCGCCCGCAGGCGCCCGTCGCGGTGGTCCCGGTAGCCCTCGCACTCCACGGTCAGCCGGCCGGAGGCGAGACGCGCCCGATAGGCGCGCTGCAGGACGTGTTCGAAGGCCTGGAAGACCTCGCCCTCCTCTTCCAGCAGCATGGCGCAGCCCGCGCCCTGCAGGCGGACGCGCAGGCCGTCCGGACCTTCTTCGACCTCCGCCGAGAGGTCCACGGAGGCCGCTTCGCCCAGGACGCGCACGAGCGACCGGATGTCCGCCCTCACGTCTCCCGTGCGCGGCGCCGGCGGCTGCGCATCCTCCGGCACCTGCGACCGGGGCACCGCCACCGGGCGCGCCTCGCCCGCCGGGCGGCGCTCCAGGAGGACGGCGATGCGCGCCGGCGACGCGCTCACTCCCAGGCCGCCCGGACGTCCGGGGTCCAGCACCACGTAGCGAAGGCGCGCCGCTTCCAGGCCCAGGCTGCGGGCGGCGGAGGCGACAGCGTCGGGGACGTCCTGGCCACTGAAAACGGGATCGCTCATTGCCGGCGCCGCTCCTTGCGCTGGGCCCGCTCGTCGTGGGAGGCGATGATCCGGAGGGTCACCGCCTGCTGAACGACGGAGCAGAGGTTGGACGAGAGCCAGTACAGATTCAAGCCGGCGGGGGCGGCGTGGAACATCACCACCAGCACCACGGGCATGATCATCATGATGCGCTGCTGGGCCGGATCCATGGCCGTGGGCGTCATCCGCTGCATCACGAACATCGAGATCCCCATCAGGACGGGGGTGATGAACAACGGGTCGCGCTGGCTGAGGTCCGGGATCCAGAGGAACGAAGCCCCGCGCAGCTCGATCGCGACCTGCAGGACGCGATAGAACGCGATCAGGAAGGGCATGGTGAGCAGCAGGGGAAGGCATCCCACCAGCATCTGGGTGCTCATGCTCATGCCGTGGCGCCCGTAGAGGGCCGCGATCTCTTCTTGCATCTCCTGCCGCTTGGGATCGAGGGCGGGCACCTTCCGGTAGCGCTCCTGGATGACGCGCATTTCCGGCGAGAGCTTCGCCATCTTGATCCCGTTGGCGATCGAGTAGTGGCGGAGGGGCGCCATCAGCACGTTGATCAGGACGGTCAGGACGACGATGGACCAGCCGTAATTGCCGACCCCGCCATGCACCCAGCGCAGGAGGGCCATGAGGGGGACGACGATCGGGCCGATCCACTCGCCGACCGGAACCACCGCGGCCAGGTCGTGGTCGAGCCGCGAGAGAAGCGTGTGGTCCTTGGGACCCACGAACAGGAGCGCGTTCTCGCCCGGGCTGAGCGGTACCGCGGCCCCCACTCCGAGCCGCTTGCGGCCGTCCTCGCCCGCGGGCAGCTCGATCGCCCGCAGATCGACCGTCCCCGGTACGAACGGCGGCACCCAAAGCGCCGCGAAATGCGTGCTCTCCACCCCGGCCCAGCGCACGTCGCTCACCGTGCGTACCGGGCCCATCTTGTCGGGGACGACCCGCTCCACGCCGCGCGGGCCGTCCAGCACGCCTTGCGGCGCGTGGTAGCCCTGGACCTCCATCTCCTCTGGTGTCGGGTTGCCGAGCCCGGGGCCCCAGACGACCTTCGCGGGCAGCGGACGCCCCCCCCGCTTCACGTCCACGGCCACGTGCACGAGATAGCCCGGGGCCTGGAAACGCAGGCTCTTGGTCGCCTCGAGGTCGCCTTCCGCCCACTGGAAACGCAGCTCGGCCTCTCCCGACGGTCCGAGCGTCACCACCTCGGCGGAGGGGAGGAACAGCGCGTCCCGAAGGCGAGGATCCACGTCCGGGTCGCCCGTCTCCACGTCCAGGGCCCGCGGGCCGCCCGGCACGTTCTGGACCATTTCCTCCGGACGTCCCTTGGCATCCCGGAACCGCTTGAGCTGCCAGGACACGAGGCGCGCGCCACGGTTGGAGAACGCCACCGTCACCTGTTCTCCCTGAAGCTCGACGCGCCGCTCCCGCTCGTCCGCCACCTGCGCCACCGGTGGCGCTGCCGTCGGGCGGGCCGTCACCCCGCCCACCGCCGCTGCCGTCGTCGTCGCCGGACGGATTGGGAGGCTGGCGGCCGCGGAGGGAGCGGCGCTGGGCGCGGGGACGGGACGACGCGAAGTGGGCGCGGTGGGAAAGAGGAATTGGTACGCGGTCAGGACCAGGAGCGACAGCGCCACGGCAAGGAGCAGACGGCGTTCTTCCATCGATGATCTTTCTAAGGGACGGGGTCGAAGCCGCCACGGTGGAATGGGTGGCAGCGCAGCAGCCGCCGCACGGCCAGCCAGCTGCCCGTGCCCGCGCCGTGGCGCCGGATGGCCTCCTCGGCGTACACGCTGCAGCTGGGCGCGAAACGGCAGAAGCCCCCGATGAGCGGCGCCAGCGTCACCCGATAGACCTCAATGAGCATCAGGAGGGCTCGGGCGGGCACGCCGCGCCCCGCCGCGGGCGGCGAGACGTCGGAGCCGGTCTCGGTACTCACGCTGGACCTCTGGTTGTGTGCACCTGAGAATCTCGGGCTTGGGGATCAGTACCAGGTCGAAACCGGCCAGGGTCTTGAGCTGCCGGAAGCTCTCGCGGAGAAGGCGCTTGGCCCGATTCCGGGCCACGGCTCCTCCGACCTTGCGCGAGGCGGCCAGGCCCAGCCGGCTGTAGGCCCGCCCGTTCACCGCCGCCACCATCACGAACAGCGGCCCGTCGAGGCGGATTCCCTGCCGAAAGGCCTTGCGGAACTCGGAACCCCGGACGATCCGCTCGGCGGGGCGCAGCCTCGTTCCGGGCGGCGCCCCCACCCCGGGTCAGGCTCCGATCCGCTTCCGCCCCTTCTGGCGCCGCCTCTTGAGCACGAGGCGGCCCCCCTTGGTGCGCATGCGCACGAGGAATCCGTGGGTCCTCTTCCGCTTGCGATTGTTCGGCTGGAAGGTCCGTTTCATGGCTGTTGGCTCGGGCCCACGGGACCCAGGCCCCCGATGGGCCTCGCCTCCCTGGGCAAAGGTGCAAGTCTACACCCCTCTGGTCTTTCCTGTCAATCCGCCCCCGTCCGGGAGTGCCCCGGAAGTGCTTCTCTCGGCGGG
>DASTLK010000773.1:0-4762 GCA_035715025.1 Vicinamibacteria bacterium | reverse complement strand
CGTTGACGAAGCTGGCGGCATCGGAGGCCAGGTACACCGCCGCCCCCGCCAGCTCCTCGGCGCGGCCGAAACGACGCAGGGGCGTGCGGGCGAGGAGCTCGTTGCCGCGCGGCGTGCCCTCGATGAGCTTGCGGTTGAGGTCGGTGGGGAAGACGCCGGGAGCGATGGCGTTGACGTTCACGCCACGCGGTCCCCATTCCACGGCCAGCGACTTGGTCAGGGAGCCGACGCCCGCCTTGCTGGCGGAATAGGCCGCGACCTCGAAGAGGGAGACGAAGGTGGCCAGGGACGCGATGTTGACGATGCGTCCGGAGCCGCGCTCCAACATGTGGCGGCCGAAGACCTGGCAGGCGCGCAGCGTGCCCGTGAGGTTGGTGTCGACGATCGCGCTCCACTCCTGCTCGCTGACGTCGAGGGTCGGCGTGCGCTGCGTCCGTCCCGCGCAGTTGACGAGGACGTCCACGCGCCCGAGCGCCTTCACCACCGCCGCCAGCGCGTCCTCGAGGGAGCGCCGGTCCGTGACGTCGCTGCTCACGCGCAGGGTGCGCCGGCCCAGGGCGGCCACCTCGTCCGCGGCCGCCGCCACCTGCTCCGCCCGCCGCGAGGTGGGCACGACGTCCGCGCCCGCTTCCGCGAGGCCGCGCGTGAGCGCGCGCCCGATACCGGACGTGCCTCCGGTCACGACCGCCACCTTGCCCGTCAGGTCCAGCGGACGATAGGCCACGGGTCTTACCTCCTGGTGCTCACCAACTGTGCACCGTGCCGTCTTCCTTGCGGCTGACGGGAAGATAGGCGCGCTGGTACGGATGGCGCGCGGCCGCGGCTTCGTCGATGTCCACGCCCAGCCCGGGCGCGTCGCCCGGATGCATGAAGCCGTCCGCGAACCGATAGTGATGGGGGAACACGCGGTCCGTCTCGTCGTTGTGCCGCATGTACTCCTGGATGCCGAAGTTGTGGATGCTCAGGTCGAAGTGCAGGGCCGCGGCCAGGCACACTGGTGAGAGATCCGTGGCCCCATGACATCCCGTACGCACGTGGAAGAGGTCGGCCAGGTGCGCGATCTTGCGCAGATGGGTGATCCCGCCCGCGTGCACGACCGTCGACCGGATGTAGTCGATGAGCTGCTCCTGGATGAGCTGCTGACAGTCGTGGATGCTGTTGAACACCTCGCCCACCGCGATCGGCGTCGTCGTGTGCTGCCGGATGAGGCGGAAGCCCTCCTGCAGCTCGGCCGGCACCGGGTCTTCCATCCAGAACAGGCGGTGCGGCTCGAGCGCGCGACCCAGCCGTCCGGCTTCGATCGGGGTGAGCCGGTGATGGACGTCGTGCAACAGGTGGACGTCCGGCCCGTATTCCTGGCGCAGGCGCGCGAAGAGGGAAGGGATGAACTCGACGTACTTCTCCGTGCTCCAAACGTTCTCCGGCGGAAGGCCCGGCTCCGCCGGCTCGTAGAACAGGGTGCCCTTGCCCACGCCGTAGGTCGAAGCGAGGCCGGGAATTCCGGACTGAGCGCGGACGGCCTTGTAGCCCATCGCCAGGTACTGGCCGACCGCGGCCACCGTCTCGTCGAGGTCCTTGCCGTTGGCGTGGCCATAAACCATGACCGCCTCGCGGGAGGCGCCGCCGAGCAGACGATACACGGGCAGATTCGCGACCTTGCCCAGGATGTCCCACAGCGCAGTGTCGACGGCGGCGATCGCCGTCATGGTCACCGGGCCGCGGCGCCAGTACGCGCCCTTGTAGAGGTACTGCCAGATGTCTTCGATGCGGCGCGCGTCGCGGCCGACGAGCAGGGGGACCACGTGCTCGCTCAGGTAGGCGGCGACCGCGAGCTCGCGGCCGTTCAGCGTCGCGTCACCGAGGCCGTAGACGCCGTCCTCGGTCGTGACCTTGAGGGTGACGAAGTTACGGCCGGGGGAGCAGACGATGACGCGCGCGTCGGCGATCCTCACGCGCGGTGACTCCCGCTTTCCATTGGAATTGGATCGAGTGTACTCGCGGAACGACGTGCAATAAATAAGGACTGTCGATTGAGCGGCGTGATCCTATATCATATACGGCCATCTTGACAACGGAGTTTTGGGAGGCGTAGCCTCCAATCACACAGCGACATGTCTTCGCTTTCCTCGAAGGGCCCGGACTCGACGCCAGGCGGCTCCGCGCGCACGCCCCGAGCGCTGACGCGGCGCGAGCTGTTCTCGCTCGGGCGCACGGAGGAAGAGGGCCACTGGATCCGCATCCATCGTGCCGCCATGGCGTGCCGGTTCGAGGTCCTCCTCGACGGCGCGGACGAGGCGCACGTCCCCGCGGCTCGCGAAGCCCTGGACGAGGCGGATCGGCTGGAAGCGGCGCTCAGCGTGTTCCGCGAAACGAGCGAGCTCAGCCGCGTGAACCGCACGGCCGCGGAGATGCCGGCCCCGGTCGACGCGGACCTGTTCGCGCTGCTCACCCTCTGCCGCGAGCTGCATACCCGCACCGCCGGCGCTTTCGACATCACGAGCACGCCGCTCAGCCGCTGCTGGGGATTCCTGAGGCGCGAGGGACGGCTCCCGACACGCGAAGCGATCGAGGCGGCCCGGGCGTGCGTCGGCATGTCGGCCGTCCTTTTCGATGACGACTCACGGACCGTGCGCTTCCGGCGCTCCGGCATGGAGCTCAACCTGGGCAGCATCGGCAAGGGATATGCGCTGGATCGGATGGCGGCGCTCATGCGCTCCCGCGGCGCCGCGCACGCCCTGATCTCCGCGGGCGGCAGCAGCGCGGTGGCGCTGGGAGGGCGAGGTGCGGGCTGGACGGTCGACCTCCGCTCGCGGCAGGTCGCAGGGGGACGGCTGGCACGCCTCCGCCTGCGGGACGGCGCCCTCGCCACGAGCGGCGCGGGCGAGCAGTTCTTCGAAGTGGACGGCCGGCGCTACGGCCACGTGATCGACCCCCGCTCGGGCTGGCCCGCGTCGGGTGTGCTGAACGTGAGCGTGGTGACGGCGGAGGGCGCGCTCAGTGACGCGCTCTCGACGGCGTTCCTCGTCGGCGGACTTGACGTGGCGCGGCGCTATTGCGCCTCGTATCCGCAGACGCTCGCCCTCCTGACCCCGGAGGGCGGAAGAATGAGGCCGATCGTGCTGGGCACCTTCGCGGGTGCGCGGATGGAGGAGGCGTGAGAGACAACCCGGAGACGCTGACGTCGCCGCAGCAGGTCGCCCTCGTCGTGCTGCGCACCCTGATCGGCTGGCATTTCCTGTACGAAGGCTTCTTCAAGCTCTGGCGGCCGGCCTGGACGCGAGACGGGACCTTGCTCGGAGCCTGGAGCTCGGCCGGCTACCTGCGCGCGGCCACGGGGCCGCTGGCCGACGTCTTCCATCGGATGTCCGGATCGTCCTGGCTGCCGACCATCGATCACCTCGTGGCCATCGGCCTCGTCCTCGTCGGGCTCTCCCTGATGCTCGGCCTGTTTACCCAGGCCGGATGCGTGGGCGCGCTGCTCCTTCTCGCGATGTTCTACGTGGCGCAGGTCCCGACCCACGGTCTCCACGAGCCGGGGAACGAGGGCGCGTACCTGTTCGTGAACAAGAACCTGGTGGAGGCGGCCGCGGTCTTCGCGGTGTTCGCCTTCCGCACCGGCCGCCTGGCCGGCCTGGACCGCTTGCGTCGAGGCCCCGCCCCCGTGCGGCCTCGCGTCGAGGAGGCTGCGTGAACCTGACACCGGAGCAGGAATCCCTGGGGCGCCGCAATTTCCTGAAGGCGCTCGCGGGGACGCCGGCGCTGGCCGCGCTGGGCGTGGCCGCGACCACCCGCGGGCCCATGCGCGGGGGGCGGGTCAAGGTGGCCTGGCTCGGCGTGGGCGGACAGGGGCGGGCCCTGCTCACCCGCATGGATCCCGCCTACGTGGACGTGCGGGCGCTGTGCGACATCAACCCGACGTCGCTGGCCAAGGCGGACGAGGTCCTGGCCAAGAACAAGCAGCCTCCGGCCAAGCACTACGCGGATTGGAAGGACATGCTGGCCAAGGAGGACATCGAAGGCGTGGTGATGGCGCCTCCCCTCTGGGCCCACGCCGACATCGCCTGCGGCCTCATGGAGGCGGGCAAGCACGTCCTGTGCGAAAAGATGATGGCGTGGGACGTGCCGAGCTGCGAGCGCATGCTCGAGACCGCCCACAAGACGGGCAAGGTCCTCGAGATCGGCTACCAGCGCTTCTACAACCCGATCTACCAGGCCGCCTACGAGGGCATCGTGAAAGCGGGCCAGCTCGGCGAGATGTACCACGCGCGCCTGGTCTGGCACCGCAACGGCAACTGGCGCCGCAAGGGCGAGCCGCCGAGCAAGGACTACGATCCGTCGCCCTGGGGTTACCCCGACTTCGAGCACCTCCTGAACTGGCGGCTCTACTGGCGCTATTCGAAGGGGCTGCTCGCCGAGCTGGCCAGCCATCAGGTGAACATCGCCAACTGGTTCTTCGGAGCGGTGCCGGAGGCGGTGCAGGGAACGGGCGGGGTCTACCGGTTCAAGGACGGGCGGGAGGTGCAGGACCACGTGTACGCGACCTTCGAGTATCCGCAGGGACGCACGGCGACCTTCTCCGCCATCGAGTCCAACGCCTTCGAGAACTACTACGAAATGTACATGGGCACGAAGGGCACCCTCATCATGCGCGCGGAGACGGATGCGCTCTTCTACCCCGAGGGTGACGCGGCCCATGCCACCGCGGTGGAGGTCGCGGCCAAGACCAGCGGGGGGGCCGCCCTCGACGCTTCGGAAAGCAAGC
>DASTLK010000772.1:0-13703 GCA_035715025.1 Vicinamibacteria bacterium | reverse complement strand
CGTGCTATCTGCCGGCGCGGCGGGCGGCGCGAGTCGATCCGATGGCGGCGCTTCGCGCAGAATAAGCGCCTCCGAATCTGCATCGATCCTGAACCCAAGGACAAGAAGGGGATCCCGTATGTTGCTGATCTCGTGGCGCGGATTGGTGGCCTGGGACGGAATCGAACCGCCGACACGCGGATTTTCAGTCCGCTGCTCTACCAGCTGAGCTACCAGGCCGAAGGCAAGAACCCCAATTCAATCACGGCGCTGCGCCGACGGTCAACGCGCGGCGAATGCGGGGCGATCAGCGCGCGCAGTCGTGGACAGCGCAGAGCGAATCGTTATCCGTCCCGGAACGGATTGAGCCCTCCGCGCTCAACTCGTTCCGGAACGAGTCGCGGAGCCCTGCGCTATACTGATCTCGGAACCACAAGGAGAGGGAATGGCCTCGCGACCCGTACCGCCGCCGGGGAAGCTTCCGAAGGACTACGACAAGCTGCCGGTGCCGCAGCCGCAGGCCACGTCCGTCCGGAAGCGCGACCCGAAGATGCTCGCCATCATCGATCCCGGCAAGTGCTTCGGCCGCGGGTGCGAGTACTGCGTCGCCGTCTGCCCCGTGCCCGACTGCATCACGCTGCACCCCGACCCCGCGGCGGAGACGCTACACGTCCTCAGCGTCAACCTCGACACCTGCATCGGGTGCATGGCCTGCGAGAAGTGGTGTCCGGATGACTACGACGCCATCCGCATGGTGCCCTTCGCGACCGTGATCAAGGACCGCGAGTCCTACGAGACGGCCACCTTCAGCGCAGAGCTGCCCGAAAAGAAGATCGGCGGCTAACGGCCCTCCACCGAGGGCTTGAGGGCCATCTCCACCGTCGCTGTCGTTCCCATCTCGACACGGACGAACGTCCGCATTTCCAGGCTGCTGTCGCCGTTGGACGCGGTGATCTCGACCTCGCCGGCGGGGGCGCTCAGCTCGATCGTGCCCGTCGAATCGGCCTGGCCGCCGGGGAGGTAGACCCGCGCCCCCCGCAAGCCCGACACGCCGACGAACGCATTGGCCGCCGGCGTGCCATCCGGGCCGAGCACCTTCACGCGTACGCGCCCGCCGGGCCGCAGCGCGAGCGTCACCGGACGCCCGCCGGGCGTCACCCCGGTGACGATCGCGAAGAGCCCTCCCTCCGCCACCGCCGCCAGCACATAACGGCCCGGGCGGAGCCCCGACAGCTCGAAGGAGCCGTCCGGCAGCGTGCGTCCCGCGATGCTGAACCGATTGTTCGTCTCCATCGTGGCGCCCCGGATGACGATTCCGCCGACCGCGCGTCCCGAGGGATCCACGACGTTTCCCTTGATCGTGAGCCCATGGACGAGGGGGACGGGGAGGCCGGTCGAGCCGCTCTCACCAACGGCGACGGGGACGGCCTCGCCGCCGTAGCCTTCCGCCCGCGCGTTGACGCGGTACTCGCCGGGCTCGAGCTCGAGGTGGAAGCGACCTTCGCCATCGGCTTCCCCGTAGGAGCCGGCGCTCCGGCCGCGACCCGGATCCTTCGGCTGCGCATTGACCATGGCACCGGAGATGGGTTGCTCCGTGTCGCGGTCGAAGACCACGCCTTCGACGAAGGCGCCCGAGAAGTTGAAGTCGGCGACGAAGCTGTCCACGTCCGGCACCTGCAACGGCGGCGCGGGAAAGCGGCTCTTCCGGTCCGGCGTCCGGATGTCGACGTAGGTCTCGCCCGCCTCGCTGATCGTGAGCCGATAGGCCCCGTCGTCGCCGGTGATGCCGACGTTCGCGGGTTGCTCGGAGGGACCGCTGCCGCCGTACATCATGCTGTCGTGCGCCGAGTCGAACTCGACCCGGGCCCCGGCCAGCGGCGCCCCTGCGCGCGTGACCTTGCCGGTGACGACGATGGTGCGCAGAAGCAGCTCGACGGCCGTGGTCTCCGCCTCCCGCACGTCCGCGTCCACCTGGGCGACGCTCCGGAAGTCGTCCTGCTGGCGGCTGAGCAGCATGATGACCGCGCGACCCGCGGGAACGTGCTCCACGACGAACGTTCCGTCCGCGCCGATGGGCTGGATGCCGAGGCCGCGTGGACCCATTCCGAAGGCGCCCTGACGGGGGACGCTGACGTCCACGACCGCGCCGGGGGGGAGCAGGCCCGAGCGCGAGCGCACGCGCCCGTCGATCCGGCCGCCCTGGCTCAGGACCACGCGGACCTCGGTCGGTCCGTGCGCGGGATCGACCTCGAGCCCGCTGGCGAAGCCGGGCGCGTACGAGGGATGGGTGACGCTGACTTGCGCCGCGCCCGGGGGCACGCCACGGAATTCGAAGGCGCCGCCGGCGTCGCTCGTGACTTCCGGCGCGATCCGGAAATCGCGCCCGGTCCCGCTGATCGAAGCGGTGGCGCCGGACACGGGCGCGGAGGCGGCGTCCACGACGAGGCCTCTCACGATGCCGCCCGCGGTGAGGCGGACGGTGCCGACGTCGGCGGTGCCCCCCGCGGTGACCTTGACGTCGGGGACGACCGCGGACGCCCGGTCGGGAGCGCTGATGTCGAGGACGTACTCGCCCTCGGCGACGTCCTCGAGCACGAATCGGCCGTCGGCGGCGGCGAAGTTGTCGCGCATCCCGCTGTAGCCCATGCGCATGCGTGCGCGCGCGTTGGCACGGAAGGCCTCGATCGGGCGGCCCGCCTCGTCGACCACGAGGCCGGTGATCTTCCCCGCGGGCGTGAGGACGAAGTCGATCCCGGACGCGCCCGCTTCCGCCCGGCGCTCGGCGCCGCCCATGCCGGGAGCGCGGGCGGAGACGCTGTACATGCCCGGGCTCAAGCCGGCCAGCACGTAGGCGCCGGTCGAATCGGTGCGCTCCGAGAAGGACTGCTCGTCGTAGAACGTCAGCACCTCCGCGTTCTCGATGGGACGGTGGGCGAGGTCACGCACCCGGCCCCGAATCGCGATCCCCACCTCGAGCGGGACGTCGCCGAGGTCGACCGCCTCGCCGGCGCCACGCACGTCGACATCGAGGCGCCGCGTCGCGTGGCGGGGTGCGCTCACTTCCAGGGTGTGAGTCCCCGGACCCGCGCGCAGGCTGAACGTGCCGTCGTCACCCGCTTCCACGGTCAGATCCGCGGCCAGGATGTCCGGCACTCCGACGCCCGCCATCTCCTTGAGGGTGGCGTGGCCGCGCGTGGGCTTCTCGTCCGCGCCGACCAATCGCCCGCGCACGGTGGCGGGGCGGGACATCACGAGGTCGGCGCGCGCCTCCGCGTCGCGCTCGACGGCCACGGGCGCCGAGATCGCGGGCGCGAGGTCGGGATGGCGGCCGACGAGGCGGTACTCGCCGGCGGGCACGCCTTGGATTGCGAAAGTGCCGCGCGGATCCGTGCGCGCGAGCAGCACGGGCTCGCGGGCGAAGGGCAGCGCAGTGGTCATGCGCACGGCCGCGCCCTCGACGGGCTTGCCGCCGGCGTCCGTGACCGTGCCCGCGACGGCGCCTCCCGGGGTGAGGAGGAGGTCGGCGGTGCGGCCCGCCGGCGTGTTGCGGCGCTCAGCGCGGCCGAGCCCGCGCGCGAACGCGGTCACGGTGTACAGCCCGGCGGCCAGGCCCTCCAGGCGGTACGCGCCCTTCGCGTCCGTCGTGGCGCGCACGACCCCGCTGTCCGGGTCCCAGGGCAGGCTGCCGGCACTGCCCATCTCGTCGCGCGCTTCCACCGTCGCGCCGGGCACCGGCGTGCCGCCGCTCGTGTCGCGAACGACGCCCTCGATCGTGGAACCGCGCGTGAGCGCGACTGCGATGGGGGAGCCCGGTTGCTGGTGGCGCAGGGTCCGGGCCGCGAGCCCAGGTGCTTCGACGCGCAGCGTGAACGGGGACACGGCGCGCAAGGTCAATCGGAACTGGCCGCCGGGGTCCGTCTTCGCGCTGGCCGGCGGGAGCGAAAAATCCGTCCGTTCGAGGGTCGCGATGACGAGCGCGCCCGCGACCGCCTTTCCGTCGGGACCGCGGACGGTGCCTTCGGCGACGGGCGCAGATGGCTTGGCGCGCGTCGCGGCGGAAGCGGCCGGAGAGGGGCTGGCGGGAGCGGCCGGAGACGGAGGGGGAGAGGCGGACGAGCGAGGCGGAGCCGGCGAAGCCACCGCGGTCAGGCCCACGAGCGCAAAGGCGGCAGTCAGGACGAGCATGGTGCGCCCCCTAGGGCGTGGAGGTGGCGCGTGCGGATGGCGGCCCACAGCACCTCCACGATGGAGCCAGAGCCAACGTATAACGCCGGGACACCTGCCCTGTCGAGGGTGGCTACGGAAAACGAGAAGGGAGGGCCTGAAGGCCCTCCCTGGTCACGCGCCGGTCCGCGTCAGGCCTTCTTCTTCTCCGGCATGGGCAGCACGTCCGCCTTCTCACCCTTGGGCTTCTCGACGATGGCGTCGGGCATGGGGAGGCCGAGCCCCTTGCGCAGCCGGCTGTCGATCTCGTTGCGCAGGTCGTGGTTGTCCTTCAGGAACTGCCGCGCCGTCTCGCGCCCCTGGCCGATGCGCTCGCCGTCGACGGCGTACCACGAGCCGGACTTCTCGATGACCTTGTGATCGACGCCGAGGTCGATGAGGTCGCCCTCCTTGCTGATCCCCTCGCCGTAGAGGATGTCGAACTCGGCCTCGCGGAAGGGCGCCGCGACCTTGTTCTTGACCACCTTCACCTTGGCCCGGCTGCCGATGACGACGTCGCCCTCCTTGAGCGACGCGATGCGCCGGATGTCGAGGCGCATGGACGCGTAGAACTTGAGCGCGCGTCCGCCCGTGGTCGTCTCGGGGTTGCCGAACATGACGCCGATCTTCTCGCGGAGCTGGTTGATGAAGATCAGGCACGTCTTGCTCTTCGACACGATGGAGGTGAGCTTGCGCAAGGCCTGGCTCATGAGGCGGGCCTGCATGCCCATCTGCGCGTCGCCCATCTCGCCCTCGAGCTCCGCGCGCGGCACCAGCGCGGCCACCGAGTCCACCACCAGCACGTCGACGGCGCCGGAGCGGATGAGGACCTCCGCGATCTCCAGCGCCTGCTCGCCGCTGTCCGGCTGCGAGACGAGCAGGTTGTCCGTGTCCACGCCCAGCTTGGCGGCGTAGATGGCGTCGAGGGCGTGCTCGGCGTCGATGAACGCGGCCATGCCGCCGCGGCGCTGCGCTTCCGCGATCACGTGAAGCGACAGGGTCGTCTTGCCCGAAGACTCCGGCCCGAAGATCTCGATGACGCGGCCGCGCGGCACGCCGCCGACGCCGAGCGCGGCATCGAGTGAAAGGGAGCCCGTGGGAATGGCGGGGACGTCGACCTTCTCGCGGCTGCCCAGCCGCATGATCGAGCCCTTGCCGAACTGCTTATCGATCTGGGCGAGGGCGGCCTCGATCGCCTTCCCCCGCTCCTTGTCGTCAGCCATGAACTTGTCCTTTTCCTTTCCCGCCGCCCGCCTTCGCCCCGGATGTCGACGGCAACGGGTGGATCTTAGCGATCGTCGCTGTCGTGATGGGTCCGCTCGACTCGCCTCCGCGTGGCACGTGCCTTGTATCTCCCCACTACGTGCCCGCCACACGCACTCTTCTATTATTGCTGCCCGTCGCGCACTGTCCTCCGGCGGCGCGAGGTCGGAACGTTCCAAGGCAAGGCGGTCATCGATCACGATTCTGGTTCGTCCGCGCTTCAGGAGGCGCAACGGAACTGGAGAGCGATTCATGATTTCGGATGAGCGCCATCCCAATATTTGGTGGGACCTCGCGCCGATATCGGCTTCTCTCCTGGACGAAGGGAAAACTGCCCTACAAGCCCCTTTCAATCATGGCCTCCTAAGTTGATGATCGAGAGGACATTGGCGCAGCGTGTCCGAATGCCCACACTGCTCGCCGGAGCGCCAAAAAAAGCTGGTGCACCCTGGAAGCGGTCTGATACAATTCTTTCGGGAAGTCGGCCTCAGACCTTGCTTTATGGTCCCCGCCGGGGCCGCTGGGCCGACCAGGGAGAGTGGAGTGAAGGCAGGACGTCCGAAGAAGACAGCGCGCCACGCCTCGAAGCAGAGGTCCAAGGCGAAGCCCAGGGCGAAGGCCAGGTCGAAGTCCAAGGTGAAGCCCAGATCGAAGTCGAAATCGTCCGCCCGGCATTCGGATCGTAGAGCAAGGACTCATACCGCCAGTCGTCCCAAACGGAGGAACGTTTCCACGGTGGCCACCAAGCAAGCTCACACGAGCGTCGTCTCCCGCTCCCGTGCAACGACTCCTGCGCGATCCACACACGGGGCCGCGCACGCGCGTCCGACCCATGTGCGTCCACGTCCGGAGCCCGTGCCCAATCCGATGCCGACCAAGCACGTCGCACCGCCACGGCCGGTGCTCGTGACGCCGGCCCGCTCCATGCCGCCGACGCGCGAGCAGCGCAAGCCGATCGTCGCGTCCGCGCGAGGGCCCCTGGCTGTCCCCGATTTCACGGAGGCCGGTGTCGTGCTCACCATCACGTATTCCATCCGCGAAGGGCGCCGTGGCGAGTTCTTCGACCTGATGCGCGAGCTCAAGCCGCTGCTGGCCGCGATCGGCGGGACGGATTGCACGATCTACGAGGATCGTAGCCGCCCGAACTACTTCATGGAGGTCTTCCGCTTCAAGGACGAGGCGGAGTTCACGGCCTTCGACGACAAGTTCCACAAGGACCGCAAGATCGCCGCGATCTACGCGCTCCTCGACGACATCGTCGAGGCCGAGAAGAGCGACTTCAAGATCTTCGAGCGCCGGCTCTAGCTCTCGGATCGACCGCGCGAGGCTCTGCAGCGCGCGGTCGAGCCCCCCGTGCCCAGCCCTCTCGCGCACGCGCTCGCCGGCCTCACCCTACACGTCGCCACCGCCCCCGCGGGAGAGCTGGCGTCGCGCCGCCGCGCCGCGGTCACGGTGGGCGCCGCCCTGGCGCCCGATCTCGACTTCGCCTGGAAGCTCCTCGACGGCGTGAACCACCATCAGGCGCAGGGACATAGCATTGGCGTGGGTCTCGGGGTGGCCTTGGCGGTCACGCTCACCGCCGCCGCCGGCCGCGCGCCGCGTCCCTGGTCATTGGGTCTGGCCGCGCTCGCCGGCTGGAGCAGCCACCTCCTGCTCGATCTCCTCAACGTCGATACCAGCCCACCGATCGGGCTGATGGCGCTCTGGCCGTTCTCGGCGAGGTATTTCAAGTCCCCCTGGCCCCTCTTCCTTGACATTGGGCGCACACTCAATTGGAGGACGGTCCGGCACGACGTGGTCGCGATCGCCTGGGAAGTTGCAGTACTCTGTCCCGTCCTCATCGCGGCCTGGCGGGTACGCGCCCGCCGCCGCGCGGGAGCCTGGCATGGCGCGAGGGTTCGAGAGCAAATCAGTGGCTGACCAGCAAGAAGCGGCGATGAATCCGCGGCCCGCGGGCGACAAGTCCACGGACCCGCAACGGCGAAGCCTCGAGCTGGCGCGCACGGACGTGGCCCACCGTCTCGAAGGCGCCACCAGCGTCGCGCACCGCGAGATGTTGCAGCGCGCTCTCGCCGACCTCGACGAGCGGCTCCGCCGCCTCGAAGCGGCCCCGCGTCAGGAGTAGGTGTAGAACCCCCGGCCGCTCTTGCGGCCGAGCCAGCCCGCGTCGACCATCCTCTTCAGCAGCGGACAGGGGCGGTACTTCGGGTCGCCCAGCCCGTCGTGCAGCACTTCGAGGATGGCCAGGCACACGTCGAGGCCGATGAAGTCGGCCAGGGTGAGCGGGCCCATGGGGTGGTTCATCCCCAGCTTCATCACTTCGTCGATGGCCTCGGGCTTCGCCACGCCCTCGTACACGGCGAAGATGGCCTCGTTGATCATCGGCATCAGCACGCGGTTGGACACGAAGCCGGGGAAGTCGTTGACCTCGACCGGCGTCTTGCCGAGCGAGCGCGAGAGGTCCATCACCGTCCGCGTCGTCTCGTCCGACGTCGCCTGCCCGCGGATGACTTCCACGAGCGCCATGAGCGGCACCGGGTTCATGAAGTGCATGCCGATGACCCTGTCCGGACGGCGCGTGGCCGCGCCCAACCGCGTGATCGAGATCGAAGAGGTGTTCGAGGCGAGGATGGTCGCCGGCTTCGTGATCCGGTCCAGCTCCGCGAACAGCTCGCGCTTGACGTCGAGCTTCTCGACCACGGCTTCCACGACCAGGTCGGCGGCGGTGACGTCGGCGAGATCCCGGGTGAACTCGATGCGGGAGAGCGCGTCCGTGCGATCGGCGGCCGCGATCTTGCCCTTCTCCGCCAGCTTGCCGAGGCTGCGGTCGATCTGGGCTCGCGCTCGCTCGAGGGCGCCGGCGTCGACGTCGCTCAGCACGACGGTGTGCCCGCCCTGCGCGAACACTTGAGCGATACCGTTGCCCATGGTGCCGGCCCCGATCACCGCGACGCGCAAGGCCACTCTGATCAGATCCTCTCCACGGCCAGGGCCACGCCGTTGCCCCCGCCCAGGCACAGGGCGGCGATGCCGCGCCGCGCGCCCCGGTCTTTCATCGCGTACAGCAGCGTGGTCAGCACGCGCGCCCCGCTCGCCCCGATGGGGTGGCCCAGCGCGACCGCGCCTCCATTGACGTTCAGCCGGGCGGGATCCAGGGAGAGCTCTTTCGTGATGGCCACGCCCTGCACCGCGAAGGCCTCGTTGAGCTCGTAGAGATCCACGTCTTTTACCGACCAGCCCGTCTTCTCCCAGATCTTCCGGATGGCCGGCACCGGCGTCATCATCACCATCTTCGGCTCCAGGCCGGACGTCGCCTGGGCCACGATGCGCGCCAGGGGCGTGCGGCCCAGCTCCTTCGCCGTCTCCGCGGAGGTCACGACGAGCGCCGCCGCGCCGTCGTTGACGCCGGGCGCATTGCCTGCGGTGACCGTCCCGCCCTCGCGGAAGGCGGGCCTCAGCCGCGCCAGCGCTTCGAGCGACGTGTCTTCGCGGGGCGATTCGTCCACCGCGAACGTCACGGAGTCGCCTTTCTTCGACGGGATCGGCACGGGCAGGATCTCGTCCTTGAACTTGCCGGCCTTGATGGCGGCGATGGACTTGCGATGGCTCTCCAGGGCGAACGCATCCTGCTGCTCGCGCGTGACGCCGTAGGTCTCGGAGACGATCTCGCCGCAGCAGCCCATGTGGTAGTTCTCGTAGGCCTCCCACAGGCCGTCGTGCACCATCGAGTCGATCAGCTCGCCGTGGCCGAGGCGCATGCCTTCGCGCGCCTTGGGCAGGAGGTAGGGCGCGTTGGACATCGACTCCATTCCACCCGCGACCACGATGTCGGCGTCTCCGGTGGCCACGCCCTGCGCGGCGAGCATCACCGCCTTGAGGCCCGAGCCGCAGACCTTGTTGATGGTGAGAGCGCCGACCTGGGGGGGCAAGCCGCCCCCGAGCGCCGCCTGCCGCGCCGGCGCCTGGCCCAAGCCGGCGGACAGGACGTTGCCCATGATGACTTCGTCCACGCGGGTGGGGTCCACGCCCGCGCGCCGCACGGCCTCGCGGACCACCATCGCGCCCAGTTCCGTCGCGCGGAATCCCTTGAGCGTGCCCATGAACTTCCCGGTGGGCAGCCGCACGGCGGACAGGATCACGGCTTCACGCATCGTTTCGTCCTTTCGATCGCTCGAGGTAACGCGCCATGGTCGCGAGGAACCGCGCGCGGATCTCGGGGTCCGATATGCTGCCGGCGGCAACGTCGTTTATCTCAGGGGGGGAATTCACTCCTGATTCCGAATGGAGTGAACTCCCCCCCTGAAACCCCCCTCGCGCGTCGCCGCTGCTGCGCGTCGCCGCCGCGCTCTGCGCTCGGTCAGGCGTGGCGCTCGCTTCCGCCGCGCTCTGCGTTCGGTCGGCCGTCGCGGTCGGCTCGTGGTCCGCCAGGCCACCTTCTACGAAGCCCATTCGTTTCGGCGCGAGGTCGCCCGCGATCTCCCGCAGGTGGCCCAGGATCTGGGGCTGCATGCGGTGCAGGACTTTGCGCCAGCCCGCGTCGGGGACGCGGACGCGCAGCGTTCCGCCCTCGATGCCGAGCACCTCCGTGCGCCGCGCCAGCTCGGGTCCCACGGCCAGCGGCCAGGCCGCCTCGATCAGGGCGAGCGTGCGAGCGGGAGAGGCGCCGAAGAGTCGCGCCGCCAGCGAGCGGCCGGAGATCCGTTCCATGCCGAGCCTGATCCCACTCTAAGACAGGACCGCGCCGTGGCCAACCCGAGCTTCGGCGTATACTCTGGAGCGACGGCGCCCGATCCCTCGGGAGGGCCGGAGATCGCTCCTCACATGAAGTGCCCACGCTGTCAGAGCTCGATCACCGCCAGTCCTGACCCCGAGGGCTTCGTCCGCTGCCCAGGGTGCGGCGCGCGACTGCGCAGCCGGTCCGCTCCGGCGACGCTGGGAGCCCTCCACGAGATGGCCGGGCTCGACCCCGATGCCGAGCGCTTTCCGGACGCGACGAATCCGAACGCGACGCTGCCTCCGGGCACTCCGCTCCCGCGCATCCCACGGCCGGGATCGCCGGAAGCGCGGGCCGCGCTCGCCGAAGTCCCGGCTCCTTCCCGCCCGCGGCCGGTCTCCGACGATTCGCCCCGAATCCTGCGCGGGCCCCGAGAAGTGGTCAGCCTCGAGGCGCTCATGGCGGAGGTCAAGGCGCTCCGCCACTCCCAGGAGGAGATGCTCGCGCTGCTCCGCGCGGGCAGCTTCCCGGCCGGAGAGCGTCCCGGCTTGGACGTCGCCCAGGAGCTGGGGTTGCCCGTCCCGCCAACCGTGCGCGCGCGCCAGCGCAAGTCGGTGCTCCTCGTCGACGACGATCCCGAGACGCGCCGGCAGACCGAGGCCGCGCTCGACAGCGCCGAGATCCCGTTTCGCAGCGTCGCCGATGGCCGCGCCGCCCTGGCCGCCATCGCCGACGACAAGCCCGACGTGATCGTGATGGAGCTCGACATCGCGGGAGAGATGGCGGGCAAGGACGTCATCGATCTCGTCAAGGCCACCATGCAATGGGTGGACGTCCCGATCATCCTCTACACGCGCGCGCCCATCACCAGCCAGCGCGAGGCGCGTACCGTGCACGGAGCCGACGACTTCGTCTCGAAGCAGGATGGCGCCGAGCCGATGCTGGCCCGCGTCGTGATGCAGTTCCGGCGCGGGTAGGCGCGCCTGAGGCCTCTCGTCGTCCTCGCCTCCGCTTCTCCCCGCCGCGCCCACATCCTCGACAGCCTGGGCGTGCCCTACCGGGTGGCGGTGTCGGCGGTGTCCGAGGACATCCGGCCGGGCGAGGCACCCGCCGCCGCCGCCGAGCGGCTGGCCCGGGCCAAGGCCGCCGCCGTCGCGGCCCATGAGGACCGGCCCGTGCTGGGCGCCGACACCATCGTCGTGTGCGATCAGGCGATCCTCGGCAAGCCCGCGTCCGATGCGGACGCGGCGGCGATGCTGCGGCGCCTCTCCGGCCGCACCCACGAGGTGGTGACCGGCGTCTGCCTCATGAGCCGCGGCGAGACGCGCAGCGGCGTCGAGCGCACGGCGGTGACCTTCGCCCTCCTGACTGACGCCGAGATCGCGTGGTACGTCGCGACCGGGGAGCCGCGGGACAAGGCGGGCGCCTACCACGTCGACGGGCGCGGCGCCCTGTTCATCACGCGCATCGACGGGTCGCCCTCGAACGTCGCCGGCCTGCCCATCGGACTCCTGCGACGGCTGGCCCGCGAGGCGAAGGTGGACCTCGGATTCCCCGATCAGGCGGACGCCGAGTGACCCGCCTCGCCACCTCGACCGCGGTGGCGCTGATGGCGCTCGCGCTCGCTCTCGTCACATCGCCGGACGCTGCGCTGCTCGCGCGGCATCCTGCGGCCGCCGGCGTGGCCGCCGGGCTCAGCGCGCTCTTCGTCGTGGCGCTGCTCGACCGGCGCGCGCCGCGCCGTCTGGTCGGAGTGGGCGCGGCCACGCTCGCCCTGGCCGTGGCCTACGACGGCCTGCGCGGCGAGCACGGCTCGATCACCCTCGCTCCCGGGGAGGCCGTGCGGACTTTCGAGGAAGAGGGTGCGGACGGGCGCCTCCTCGGCCTCCGTCCCCTGGGCGATGCCATCACGCTCGAGGTCGTCGAGCCGGACGGCACGATCGTGCTGGGCCAGCCCGGGGCGCAGCGGCCCGTGCGCGTCTCTCCATGGCGCGCGGCCACCGTGGCGGGATATCGCCTGGGCGGGCCGCGGCGTGTCGGCGCCCGGCTCTTGCTGCGGGTGTCCGCGGGCACGGAAGGGGAAGTCGCCCTGCACGAGGGCGAGAGGGGCCGCGCGGGCGACGTCGAGATCACCGTGGCGCGTTACTTCCCGGACTTCGCGCTCGACGAGCGCCAGCAGCCCTTCTCGCGCTCGGATGCGCCGAACAACCCCGCCGCGCTGCTCGACGTCACGCGCGGGACGTCGTCCTGGCGCGTATTCGTCATCCGCGCTCTGCCCGGCATCCATCACCCCGAGGGTCTCGACCGGGCGCTCACGCTCGTGGACGTGGAGCCCGACGAGGCGGTGGTGCTCTCCGTTCACCGCGAGCCGGCGGCGCTCCTGGCCGGTTTCGGCCTGCTGGTGGCGGCCATCGGCGTGGCCTGGAGCCGATGGTGAGCGGCGCCGACGCGGCTCTGCGCATGGCCGTCGGCGCCGCGGCCTTGGGGTTCCTGGCCGCGTCGATCGTGGCGGCGGTGGGCCTCGCCGCCGGACGTCCGCGCCTGCGGCGGATCGCGCACGGCATCGCGCTGGTGGCGGCCGCGCTCCTGCTCGTGCTCGCCGCGCGGCCGCCCGCGCAGCCGTTCGTCGCTTTCGCGGTGGTGGCCGCGCTCCCGGCCCCCCAACCCCTGGCTCTCGCCCTGGCCGGCGGGGCCGCCGTGGTGGCCGGTCTCGTGCCCGTGGCCGGTCTCGTGTCCAGCTCCCTGATGCTCGCCGGCGCGGCGGCGGCGATGGGCGCCCACGCGCTCGGCCGGTCGCTCTCCTCGCACTTCGCCCGGGGGCGCGACCCGGCATGGCCGTCGAGCGTGGCCGGGGCGACGGCGTGCGGCCTGGTGATCGCTTTGGACGACGGGCGGGCCCTCCGCTGGGGCTATGGCGTCGTCTCCGGATCCGCTCGTCTCGCCGCGCCCGATGCCGGTCTCGTCCTCGGGCTCACGCTCCTGGCCAGCCTGGGCGGCGCCCTGCTGCTGGGAGCGGACGCCCTCGCCGTCGCGGAAGCGCCGGCCAGCCCCTCCGCGGCCGCCTCGCCCCTGGCCCGCGGCCTCGGTCGCCGCGCGCTGCTGCTCGCCGCCGGCTTGTCGCTCATCGCGGCCGGTCTGGTCTTCCACGCGCCTGGATGGGGCGTGGCTCTGCCCCTGGCGACCGCGAAGGACCTCGGCGCACTGGTGGTGGCGGCGGGCCTCCTGTCCTGCGCGGTGCCGCCCCTCCTGGCCGAGCGCACGTGTGGCGACGCTCTCGACGACGATCAGGCCGCGACCGTGCTCAGCCGCCTGGTGGCCGTGGTGGCCCTGGCCGCCGTCCTCGCCGCCGCCACTGAAGGCTGGCTGCGCACGGGAACGTACCTGACGCCGCTCACCGCGCGCCTTCTGTCCGCCGCTCTCGTGGCCTTCGCGGCCTCGGAGACGGTGCGGCTGCGCGCGCCCGCGCGGATCCTGGCGCTAGCGGGGCTGGTGCTCGCGGTGTTGCGCTAGGTTGGCTTATCTAGTCAGGGGGGGCACTCGCGCA
>DASTLK010000771.1:0-4640 GCA_035715025.1 Vicinamibacteria bacterium | reverse complement strand
AGCTCGAAGGCCGGGAAGGGGAAGATCCCCGCGGTCGTGCCCGTCCGCGGATCGTCGTAGGTCCGGCCGCTCATGCCACGCATGACGAAGTCGTGCCGGGCGTCCTTGGCGTGCCAGTTCAGGACCACCAGCGACTCCGGGTCGGGCACCGGCAGCGAGCGCAGCAGGATCGAGTCCATGAAACTGTAGATGGCGGTGTTGGCTCCGATTCCGAGGGCGAGGGACAGGATGGCGAGCACACTGAAAGTCTTGCTGGCCGCCATCGTGCGCAGCGCGTAGCGGACGTCGGCGGCGAGGGTGTCGAGCCAGGCGATGATCCAGACTTCCCGGGCGAACTCGCGGGCGCGCATGGTGTCACCGAGCTGCCGCTGCGCCCTCGCGGAGGCGGCTTCGTGAGCGAGGCCCTGGCGGGCATTCTCGGCCTCGAGCATCTCGCGGTGGAAGTCCATTTCCTCCGCCAGCTCGTCCTCGAAGCGGTCGCGGCGCCGGAGGAAACGGAGCCTGTTGAGGAGCCGGGCCCACACGGTCAGGCCCCCGCCATGACGGCGGCGATCGCTCCCGTCATGCGCTCGAAGCCCTGCGCCTCCTGCGCGAGGTGCTTCCGCCCGGCGGGCGTGATGCGGTAGATCCGCGCGCGCCGCTTGAGCTCCGACTCGCCCCACTCCGCGCGGGCCCAGCCGTTGACGAGCAGGCGCTGCAACGCCGGATAGAGCGAGCTCTCGCCGACGCGCAGCACGTCCCCGGAGACGCGCTCCAGGTGGCGCGCGATAGCGTAGCCGTGGGCCGCGCCGCGGGTCAGGGTCTTGAGGATGAGCATGTCCAACGTCCCCGGCAGCAGCTCGGAGCCCGGCAGGTCGCGGTCACGCATAGGCTATCGATGCCTCGTCTATCGATGCCTTAGTACCACCGCCGGCTGAAGGATGTCAAGGTGATTCTCGTAGTGAACCCTCGGACCGTCGCCCACCTATCCGAGCATGCGCGCCAGCCCCGCGATGGCGCGAGACCACGCCTTGCGAACGAGGTCGGGCCAGGAGCGGTCGGGAAGGAAGACGGGGAAGCGCGTCGCCCCCGGCTGATGCCACGCGTTGGTCCAGCCGCTCCCGTCCCACAGGAGGTCGACGCCGCGCCCCGCGATCTCCTTCACCGCGGGAGCGGGATGGCGCCCGTTCTCGGCCAGGACGTTGTCGTGGACCTGGTTGTCCTCGGGAACGGGGCCCACGTCGAACGTCGCGCCGGGCGGGAAGGCGAGGGCCAGACTGACCACGGCGACCCCGACCGAATCGTTGCCCCGGATCTCGTTCCCGGCCACCTCCGTCCGGTCCGCGCCCATGATGAAGATGCCGGTCCCCGCGGGCACCTTGCTCACGATCGCGGTGGGGTCGCCGAAGTTCGGGTGGTTGTTGGCGACGACCCGGTTCCGCAGCACACGCGTGTCGTGGCCCACCTTCGAGGGGTTGTTGGGCAGGAGGAACACGAGGATGCCGCCCGTGTTGTCGTGGGCGTCGTTGTCCTCGACGAGCGCGTTCGTGGAGTTCTCGATCTCGATGCCGGTCACGTTGTCGTGGACCTCGCTGCGCCGGACGACGATGTCCGCGGACTGTCCGACGTAGATCGCCGCGTCCTTCGCGCCCGTGACCACGACCCGCTCCACCAGCACGTCCCTGCACTCCACCGGGTAGACGCCGTAGAGGCCGGTGCGGTCCACGACGAGGTCCCTGAAGACGACACCGGTCGCTCCCTGCACGGTGATCCCGTTGCTCGTGTAGTCGCGCAGGGCGAAGCCCTCGATCGTGAAGCCGTGACCGGAGGCGATCACGGCGTCGGTCAGCGCGCCCTCGCCGTCGAGGACCGCGCGCTGGCCGCCCTTCACGAGGCCCCGCAGGGTGATGCGGTCCACGTCCACGAGCACGCTCTGGCGGTAGGTTCCGGGCTCGACCTCGATCGTGTCCCCGGGATGAGCCGTATCCACCGCGTCTTGAATGGATCCGCCCGCCTTCACCACGAGCGTGCGCGGCGCGAACGGAGCCGGAGGCGCGGGCACGGTCGGCGCCCGCGTCCCCGCCGGGATGCGACCGGCGTCCGCGTCGCGGTGCGCGACCACGGGCAGACCCGAGGGCACGCGGTCCGGGATCTCGGGACGGCGCGTCTCGTCGGTCAGCGCGTTCAGGAACGCGATCAGGTCCTGCTGCTCCGCCGTGCTCAGAGAGAAGACCCGGATCTTGTCGTCGAGATTCGCGAGCTGCAGGCCCTCGCCCTTGCCTCCACCCTTGGCGTAGAACGCGAGGACTTCGGCCAGCGTCTTGAACCGGCCGTTGTGCATGTAGGGCGCGGTGAGGGCCACGTTGCGCAGCGTGGGGACCTTGAAGGCGCGCTCATAGGCGGGGCCGCCGCCCGCCTCCGCCCGGCCCCGGTCCTCCTTCTGTCCGGGCAGGTCGGGCACGCCGATGACCTTGAAGTCCGGGTTGGCCAAGGTGGGGAACCCGTGACACTCGAAGCAGCGCGTCTTGAGCGAGCGGAAGAGGACGAGCCCGCGCCGCTCCGCCGGCCCGAGCGCGGTCGTATCGCCCAGGCGGTACCGGTCGAAGGGGGAAGCGTCCGAGACGAGCGTCCGCTCGAAGGCGGCGACGGCGCCCGTCACGTTCGCGAACGTGACCGCGGATCCGTCCTTTCCGCGGTAAGCGCCGTCGAAGAGCCGCACGTACTCGGGGATTCTCTGGAGCTCGCCCACCAGCGTGTCGGGGTCCTGGTCCATCTCCTCTGCCGACGTGATCGGGAAGCGAGCCTGGTCCTCGAGATCCTCCGCGCGGCCGTCCCAGAACTGCCGCGAATTGAAGGCGGCGTTCCATACGGTGGGCGCGCCGCGCCGAATGGGCGTCCCGCCTGCGCGCTCCGGGCCCAGGCCCTTGCCGCCCTTGCCCATGCTCAGCCCGCGTCCGTCCGTGAGCCCCAGATCGGGGTGATGGCACGTCGCGCAAGAGAGGTCGTTCCCGCCGGAGAGGATGGGGTCGAAGTAGAGAAGGCGGCCAAGGGCCACGCGCTCCGCGGTCACCTCGTTGCCGGGACGGATCGCCATCTTCGGAAAGCGGCGCCGCAGGCCGCCATCGCCCGGCGTGTTGGTGACGACACCGGGCGGAGGTCCGTCGGCATCGAACGGCCAGAGGGCCAGAGCCAGGAAGGCCGCGGTCGGGAAGGCGATCAGGAGGCCCGCGAGCATGACGATCCGGCGGGCCCGGGACAAATTCGCCATTCCGCGCGAAGCTTACCTCGTCGGCTCGTCGGCCGGCTCTAAGGAGTGTCTCCATGGAACGCATGAAAGCGTCGGACTTTCCGCCTGAGCTTCTCGACGATCTGGACCTCTACGTCCACGGAAACATGGACCGCCGCGCCTTCATCGATCGCTGCGGCAAGTACGTCGTCGGCGGCCTGACCGCGGGCGCGCTCTTCGAGGCCCTCGCCCCCAACTACGCCTGGGCGGAGCAGGTGGCCAAGGACGACAAGCGCATCACGGCCGAGTACGCGACCGTGCCGTCGCCGGACGGCAACGGCTCGATCAAGGGCTACCTCGTGCGCCCGGTCAAGGCCAGCGCGACCGCGAAGGTGCCTGCCGTGCTCGTGATCCACGAGAACCGCGGGCTCAACCCGTACATCGAAGACGTGGCCCGGCGGCTGGGCACGGAGAACTTCATGGCCTTCGCTCCGGACGGCCTCACTTCCGTGGGCGGCTATCCCGGCAACAACGAGGATGGCGGCACGCTCTTCGCCAAGGTCGACCGCGCCAAGATGACCGAAGACTTCGTGGCCGCCGCCAATTGGCTGCGCGCCCGTCCCGAGGGCACGGGCAAGCTCGGCGTCGTCGGTTTCTGCTTCGGGGGAGGGATCGCCAACACGCTGGCCGTGCGGCTGGGCGCCGATCTCGCCGCGGCCGTTCCCTTCTACGGCTCCGCGCCTGCCGCCGCCGACGTGCCGAAGATCAAGGCCGCCGTGCTCGTGCACCACGGTGAGCTCGACAAGAGGCTCGTGGAAGGCTGGCCCGCCTACGAGGCGGCGTTGAAAGCCGCGAACGTGCGCTACGAAGGCTATGTCTATCCCGGCGCGAACCACGGCTTCCACAACGACACGACCCCGCGCTACGACGAGGCGGCGGCCAAGCTCGCCTGGGAGCGGACCGTGGCCTGGTTCAACAAGTACCTGAGGACGAGCTAGGGGCTTCGAGAGCTGCTTCACCAACCGCTGCGCTAACTTGTTGTGGAATCAGGAGTCACGGTGTTCCAGCCATCTTGCGCACGCCCCTTGTACGTCCGTCCGACAGCCTCATACTCGGATGATGATGCTCGCGACACAAGAGTCCACGGCCCCCATTGTCCTCGTCGTCGAGGATAGCCAGGACGAGCGCGACATGTACACGCGACAACTGGTGGCGACGGGATATAGCGTCCAGGTCGCCGAGAACGGCGAGGTTGCCCTCCAGAGAGTGGCGGCTCAGGTACCGGATGTCGTGGTGATGGACTTGGCGATGCCCGTCCTCGACGGTTGGGAAGCCACCCGTCGGTTGAAGGAGGCCTACCCGAGCGTTCCCGTCATCGTCCTCTCCGGCCATACCGGCGGAGAGGGGGGCCGGAGGGCCAAGGAGGCGGGCGGCG
>DASTLK010000770.1:0-9149 GCA_035715025.1 Vicinamibacteria bacterium | reverse complement strand
AGCAGGGCCGCCGGCCCCGCCAGGTCGTGGTGCCGATGGGTCTCGGCCTCTCCCTCTTGGGCGCGCCGTTCCTGCTCGCGCCCGTTTCCCTCGCCGGCGCCGACCGCCAGCTCAACGTCTACATCTGGTCGAACTACATCGCGCCGGAGACCGTGCGCCGCTTCGAGGAGCGCCATCACGTGCGCGTGAACGTCGACGTCTACGACAGCAACGAGGCCCTGATCGCCAAGATGCAGTCGGGGAACGTCGACTACGACGTCGTCTGTCCGTCCACCTACACCGTGCAGTCCCTGGTCGCCCAGGGCCTCCTGCGCGCGCTGGATTTCTCCGCCCTGCCCCACCTCTCGAACGTGGACCCGCGCTTCCTGGGCCGCGGCCACGATCCGGGCAACCGGTACTCCGTCCCCTACTTCTGGGGCACGACCGGCATCGCCTATCGCAAGAGCCGCGTGGGCACGGTGGACTCGTGGGGCGCGCTCTGGGACGAGCGGTTCCGGGGACGCATCCTCATGCTGGACGACGCGCGCGAGACGCTCGGGGCGGCGCTGAAGTGGAAGGGGCAGAGCGTCAACACCACCGACCCCGCGTCCCTCGCTCTCGCCCAGCGCGCCCTGGTCGCGCAGAGGCCGCTCGTGCGCGCCTACAACTCCTCGAACTTCGAGGACGTGCTGCTCTCGGGGGACGTGTGGCTGGCCCAGGGCTGGAACGGACAGTTCGCGCGGGCGATGGCGCAAGACGGTGACATCCAGTACGTCGTTCCCCGGGAAGGCTCGATGCTCTTCCTCGACAGCCTGGCCGTCCCCATTGGTGCGCCTCATCCCGAGCTGGCGCACGCCTTCCTCGACTACGTGATGGAGGCGGAGGTGGCGGCGGAGATCTGCCGGACCATGCAGTACTCGACGCCGAATCGGGCCGCGCTGGCCCTGCTGCCTCCCGCCATCCGCGACAACCCGGCGATCTTCCCCTCCGCGGACGTGGTGGCGCGCACCGAGATCATCGAGGACATCGGAGCCGCGACCGTCCTCTACGACCGGCTCTGGACGGAGGTCAAGACCAGCCGCTGAGCGGCCGCCGACTCCGCCGGGGGCGCCGCCTAGCTTTCGGAGTAGTAGCCCTTGCGCGCGTGAGCGGTGACAGCGGGGCGGTCCACGTCCACCTTGATCTTGCGCCAGCCGCGCTTGCCCGTGGCCGGGTCGTAGCCCACGAGGTAGCGATGCCGCAGGGTCATCGCGATCGACTCCACGGCGTCCTTCAGGCGATCGACGTTCCCGCGATCGCGATCGAGGCCCTTCAGGACCTCCGCCCGCGCCCCCGTCTCTTCCGCGAGGTCGAGCAGGACGCTCGCGTCGAAGTCCGCTCCTCCCCCGGACTGGCCGGGGACCGGACCACGGGGCCATCCGCCGCCACCGCCGCCGCCGCCCGGCCAGCCGCCACCACCGCCGCCACCACCCGGCCAGCCACGTGGCCCACGCCCCGGCCCGCGTCCGGGGATACGGCCGCCGCCGATCGGTCCGGCCGGTCCGCTGAAGATGCTCCGGAAGGTGAAGTCGCTGCCGAGACCGATGGAGAAGACGGGGACCTCCGAGCGCTTGGCCAGCTCGCGGAGCTCGCCCCACGACGTCGCGCTCACCGTGTCCATGCCGTCCGTGACCAGGACCACCGCCTTGCTCTCCGCCGGCCCCGGCGCCACGCGCTCGATGGCCTCCCGGGTCGCGTCGAAGAGGGCGGTGGCGCCCGCGGGTTGGAGCATGTTCAGCACGCGGCCCAGGCGGCTGCGGTCGGAGGTGAAGTCCTGCACGACGTCGACGTGGTCGTTGAAGAGGAGGACCAGGATCTCGTCTTCGGGCTCGAGCAGGTCGATGAAGTGGCGGAGGGCGTCCTCCACCTCGCGGATCTTGTTCTCCATGCTCGCGCTGACGTCGAGGGCGAGCGCGATGCGCAGCGGTCGCCGCTCACCGCTGAAGTAGGTCACCTCCTGCTTGCGGCCGTCCTCCGTGATCTGGAAGTCCTCGCCGCGGAGACCCATGACCGGGTTTCCGCGCTTGTCGATGACGGAGACGGGCACGCGCACGGTATGGGTGCTGGCGCTGAAGGTCGGCCCGTGGAGGCCGGTGGTGGAGGCGGGGAAGGCTCCGGCGTCGCCGCCGGAGCGGGATGAGCCCCTGGCCGCCGGCGCCGGCGGCGCCGCCGCCGCCGGAGACGACGCGGGCGCGACGCGGCGTACGGCCACGATCAGCGTCTCCGTGGCGCCCACGTCGCGCAGCTGGGTTTCGCGCGTGGAGTCCAGCGGCTCGCCGAAGCCGCGATCGCGGAGCTCGGCCAGGATGATGCGCTCGCTGATGCCGGCGCGCAGGAAACGGACGAGGTCGGCCGTGGACAGGGGATCGTCCCCGCGGGCGCCCGCGGCCAGGACGAGCAGGACGAGGACGGTCGCCAAGGCTCCACGCAGGCCTGGACGGGGTGGCGTGCCCTCGAGACGTCCTCTCTGGAGACATCCTCGGGAGTCGTGGAGGACAGCCGGAAGGCCGCCCCTACGCTTCCTCGTCACCCGTCCTCGTGCCATCAAATCCATGGATTCCATCAACATGCGCCATCGCGCTTTGTGTACTCCGCCCCACCCGTGCGGGGGACGCGACGCCGCGTCACGGGCAAAAGAGCAGGATCCATGCCGTCAGCTGCCGCTGACCGTCATCCGGCGGATGCGCAGCGTCGGCGACGCCGACGAGGAGCGCCACACGAGGTCGCTGCCCACCCTGTCCACGTCGAGCAGCATCTGCTGGAGGTTTCCGGCGATGGTCACCTCGTGCACGGGATGGACGAGGCGTCCCTTCTCGATCCAGTGCCCAACCGCTCCCTGCGAATAGTCGCCCGAGACGAGATCGACGCCGAAGCCGATCAAGTCCGTGACGTAGAGGCCCCGCTCCACCTCGCCGACGATCTGCTCGGGCGGCGTGGAGCCCGGCTCGAAGGAGAGGTTCCCCGCCCCCACGGACGGCCCGCCACCCACGCCGCGGCGCGCGCTGCCCGTCGGCCGCGCACCGATCTTGCGCGCCGAATACGAATCGCACAAGAAGTGGCGGACGACGCCGTTCTCGAGCGGCACGTTGCGGCGCGTGGGCAGGCCCTCGCCGTCGAAGGGACGCGATCCGAGGCCGCGCGGCCGCCGGCCGTCGTCGACGAGGCTCAGCAGCGGCGATGCGACCTGCTGCCCGACGCGGTCCTTGAGGAAGGTCGCGTTGCGGAAGACGGAGTAGCCCGAGAGGCCGCGGAAGAGCGTGCCCAGGAGCTCGGCCGCGGTCTCCGGATCGAAGACGATCGGGACCTCGCAAGTCGGGACCTTCCGCGCGCCCAGGCGCGCCAGCGTCCGCTCCGCGGCGATGCGTCCCACCTCTTCGGGCTCGAGGAGGTCGGCCAGGCCGCGGCCATTCGTGAACCAGTAATCGCGCTCCATGTGGCCGTCTCGCTCCGCCACCGGCACCACGGACAGGGCGACGCCCGACGACCGGTACGAGCCCATGAACCCGTTCGTGTTCGCGAGCACGACGAACCCTTCGTCCGAGCCGTACGTCCCGCCCTGCGAGTTGGTGATCTCGGGCGACACCGCGAGCGCGGCCGCTTCCGCCCGGCGCGCGCGCTCGATGCGCTCCTTCGTGGGCAGGGCGGCCGGCGAAGGATCGAAAAGGCCGAGGTCGATCTCCTCCGCCGGCGGCGCCTCGTCCGGAAGCCCCGCCGCCGCGTCCTCGCCCGTCACACGCGCCATGTCCACGGTGTCCCCCACCAGCGTCTCCAGGGCCGGGGGCGAGAAGTCCGAGGTGTAGCTCGACGCGGTGCGGCGTCCCACGAAGACGCGGAGGCCGAGCGCCTTGCTGCCGGCGTCCTTGAGGGTCTCCACTTCACCCTTGCGGATGGTGACGGAGAAGTCCGTGCCTTCCGCCACGAGCACGTCGGCGGCGTCGGCGCCGAGGGCGCGGGCGCGGCGCAGCAGGTGATCGGCCAGATCGCGGTAGTCCACGGACCGATTCTCCCATGATGCGTTTCCATTCCCCTGCGCTTGGACTAGGCTCTTGCCATGGCGACCGCGAAGGACCCGGCCGAGGCCAGCGCCGCCACCGATCGCCCCGCCGCTCCCGATCTGCTCTCGCCCGAGGTCCCCGTCGACGCCTCCGGGCTGGCCGGGCATCCCCGCGGCCTGACCACGCTCTTCTTCACCGAGATGTGGGAGCGCTTCAGCTACTACGGGATGCGCGCGCTGCTCATCCTGTTCATGACCGCGTCCGTGGCCCAGGGCGGCCTCGGCTGGGATGCCAGGCGTGCCGCCACCATCTACGGCCTCTACACCGCGGGCGTGTACTTCACCGCCATTCCGGGGGGTTGGATCGCCGACCGCCTGCTCGGACAGCGCCGCGCCGTCCTCTGCGGGGGGGTGCTGATCGCGCTCGGGCACTACAGCCTGGCCCTGAACGTCCTGCCCCTGTTCTCCGCCGGCCTCGTTCTGATCGTCCTCGGAACCGGGCTGCTCAAGCCCAACATCAGCTCGATGGTCGGCCAGCTCTACGCGCCGGCCGACCAGCGCCGCGATGCCGGCTTCTCGATCTTCTACATGGGGATCAACACGGGCGCGCTGATCGCTCCGATCATCTGCAGCTACCTCGGCGAGAAGATCGCCTGGCATTGGGGATTCGGGGCGGCCGCGATCGGCATGACCTGCGGGCTCGTCCAGTACGTGTTGGGCGGGAAGCGACTGGGGCGAGCGGGGCTGATGGAGCGCCCGCCCGAGAACGCCGGCGCCACCTGGGCGCGCGTCGTCGGCGGGCTGCTGGCCGGCAGCGCCGTCCTCTGGGCGCTCTGGGACTACAAGGACTTCGCGATCCTCGGCGGCACCGCCGTGTTCTTCGTGTGGCTGGTGCGGCAGGGGGCCACGCCCGTCGAGCGCAAGCGGATCGGCGCCGTGATCGTGCTGTTCGTGTTCGCGACGCTGTTCTGGGGCGCGTTCGAGCAGGCCGGCTCCAGCCTCAACCTGTTCGCCCAGCGTTTCACGCGCCGCATGGTGCTGGGTTGGGAGTTTCCCGCCGGCTGGTTCCAGTCCATGAACTCGCTGTTCCTCGTCCTGCTCGCGCCCGT
This sequence comes from Vicinamibacteria bacterium, assembly GCA_035715025.1. Taxonomy (GTDB): domain Bacteria; phylum Acidobacteriota; class Vicinamibacteria; order Fen-336; family Fen-336; genus AA29. The sequence continues at coordinate 4,028 of DASTLK010000770.1, read as the reverse complement.
GTTCGCCTGGGCCTGGATCCGCCTCGGCCGGCGCGAGCCCTCGAGCCCCGCCAAGTTCGTCCTGGCCCTCGTCTTCGTCGGCCTCGGGTTCCTCGTGGTCGCGATCGCGTCCTGGCTCGGTCAGGGCCAGCCCGTCAGCCCCTGGTGGCTCATCGCGCTCTACTTCTGCCACACCATCGGCGAGCTGAGCCTCAGCCCCGTGGGCATGAGCGCGGTCACGAAGCTGGCGCCTCCACGGCTGGTGGGCCGCATGATGGGCGTCTGGTTCCTGTCCATCTCGCTCGGCAACTTCATCGGAGGGCGCGTGGCCGGCCTCTTCGAGACGTTTCCGCTTCCCCAGCTCTTCGGCGTCGTGTTCCTGACCACCATCGCCGCCGCGGTCCTCCTGGCCTTCCTCGTGCGCCCCATCCGCGGGCTCATGAGCGGCGTGCACTGACCGGCCACCGGTTGACCGCCGACCGCGTCCGCCGCGGGGCCGTCCTGTTGCTGCCCGTTCTCCTCGTGCTCGCGGGCCTCGAGGCCCGACGGGTGGCCGCGGGCGCCCTGCGTGGTTTCACTCACTACCAGACGCCGTTTGGCCTCCCCCCGGTGGACGCACTCACGGGCGATCCGTCATCCCGGCAAGTCGTCCTGGTGCTCGTGGATGGCCTCGCCCTCCGGGGTTCGCGCGGCCTTCCCTTCCTGGGCGAGCTGCGCGCGCGCGGCGCCGATTACGATTGCCGCGTCGGCGAGCCGTCGCTGTCGCTGCCCGGCCGGGCGGTGATGCTGAGCGGCGCCTGGCAGGAGGTCAACGGTCAGCCGACGAACTACGAACCCCGGCCGCTCGGCGTCGAGCACGCCTTTGCCGTCGCGCGGCGTCGGGGCCTGGTGACGGCGCTGGCCGCAGGCGCGGGCGGCCTCCGTCTGTTCGCGCCGGCGATCGCGCGTCCCGTCGTCTATGCGAACGAACCGGAAACCGGCCCCTTCGCGACCTACGAGGCGGCGCAGCGCCGGCAGGCGCAGCAGGGCGAGGCGCTGCTGAAGGAGCTGCACGGCCAGCCCGCCCTCGTGATGATCGAGCTCCACGCCGTGGACGAGAGCGGCCACGGTTGGGGCGCCGCCTCGGACGAGTACCGGCGCGCGGCCGCCCAGGCCGACGACGCCATTCGCGGGTTCGCCTCCGCCATCGATCTCGACCGGGACACGCTGGTGGTGACCGCGGATCACGGCCACGTCGGCATCGGTGGCCATGGCGGGCCCGAAGAGGAAGTCCTCCATGTCCCCCTCGTGCTCGCGGGTGCCGGCATCCGTGCCGGGGCTCGCGGCCTGGCCCGGCAGGTCGACGTCGCTCCGACGTTGAGCACGCTCCTCGGCCTGGCCATCCCCGCCTCCAACCAGGGCCGTCCCCTGCTGGACGCCCTGGCGCTCGCACCCGAGCGCAGGGCACAGGCACTGCGCGCGCTGCTTGCGCAGCGCGAGCGGTTCGTGGCCGCGTACGTCCACACGCTGGCCACCCTCGACGATCCCGGTGCCGCGTCCGGACGCCCTCCACGCGCGGAGGGCGCGCCCGTGCCGCCGGCGGCGGACGAGGCGACACTGTCCGCGCGTCTCGACGCGCTCGATGACCAGGAAGCGGGCGCCAAACAGGACCGCCGCATGCGCGAGAAACGCGCCCGTCTTCTCCCCGCGCTCCTCCTCGTGCTCGCTCCGGTCGCCCTCGCCGTGCTCCTCGTGCGCCTGCGGATCGTGACCGGCGGCGAGATGAGGCGAGCGATGGGGGCCGCCGCCGTCGCCCTCGTCCTGTATCACCTCGCCATGCCCGTGCTCGGCCTCCGCTACAGCTTTACGGCCGTGAACAAGGACGAGTGGCTGCCCTCGTTCTTCCGCAAGGACATGGCGCTCGGTCTGGCCGCCTGTGCGCTCGCGGTGGCGGCCGGGGCCTGGCGGGAGCGCCGCCGTCGTGGCGCGCCCCTCCTCGATCTCGCGCGCTACGCCTGGCTGGTGACGGGGGTCTTCTGCCTCGCTTTCGTGGTGAAGACCGCAGTCGAGTACTGGGCTCACGGAGTGACGACCACGCGGTGGACGATCGGCGACATGCGATGGGGGCTCGCCTTCTACCTCGACCTGCTGGTGGTGATGGCGGTCGGGATCCTGTCGCCGCTCATGGCCTTGCCCGCGTGGCTGGCCGCGCTTCGCGCGGCGTCGGATACGCCCCCGCCACTGGCCGCGCAGCCTGCGCGCGAAGTTGTGTGAGGCCCCGCCCCCCGGGTGGGAGCGGGATGCTATGGTTTGTCTTGCCATGGTGCCGGGCATGAGCCGTGTCTCGACCCGACCCGACGTGCCGATGATCCTCGTCGTCGACGACACCCTCGACGCGCGCGAGCTGTACGCGGAATACCTGAGGATCGCGGGCCTGCGCGCGGAGGTCGCGGAGGATGGGATCGAAGCGCTGGCCAAGGCGATGGAGCTGCGGCCCAGCGTCATCATCATGGACCTGGCCATGCCGCGCATGGACGGGTGGGAGGCGACGCGCCGGCTCAAGGCGGATCCCCTCACGCGCCACATCCCGGTGATCGCCCTCACCGGGCACGTGATCGAGCGCTCGCGGGAGCGCGCGATCGAGGCCGGCGCCGACGGCTACCTCACCAAGCCCTGCTTCCCGGACAGCCTCCTGGCCGAAGTCCACCGGGTGATGAAGGAGACGCGCCGGCACTGAGCCGACGGGGAGCGCGGCGCCGGAGAGCGGGCGCGAGCTACCTCCGCATCGCCTCCGCCGCCGCCGTCGCCGCATTGCGCACCAGGTCGTCCTGGTCCTTGGCCGCGGCATCGATGGCGGCCAGGGCGGCCTCGAGCTGGCCCGACCGCGCGAGGTACAGCTTGCGGCGCGGCTCGGAGAAGACGACCAGCACCGCGCGGCGCACGCGAGGGGAGGAGTCGGTCTTCAGGGCCTTGATGAGCGATACCCAGGTCGCATCGTCGCCGACCTCGCCCAGGGCCTCCGCCGCCGCCGCGCGCACCGCCGGATCCTTGTCCGTGAGCATCGTGCCGACCAGGGCCGGGGTGAAGCGCTCCCGCCAGCCGATCATGTTGCCGAGCGCTTCCGCGGCGGCAATGCGGGCGGCGGGGTCCGCGGACTTGAGGGCCTGGGTCAGGTGGGTCACGGCCTGCGGAGCCAGCGTCGGGCCTTCCACGCCGTTGATCGCGTTGGCCGCGGCCTTGGCCACGTTGCGGTCCGAATCGTCCAGCGCCTTCAACAAGGCCTGAGCCACGGTGGGAGTGGGCGGCCGCACGTCGTGCAGCATGAACACGGCACTGGTACGAAGCTTCGGATCCGCGTCGGACGTGGCCAGGGCCGCGACCCTCTGGATCAGGTCGTTCCTCCACGCCGCTTTCGTCCGGAGGACCTCCCGGCCGCGGAGCGCGTCGACGAGCCGCGTGCGCACGTCCGGCGCACCGTGGTCGAGCCCGTCGAAGACGGCGGCCCGCACGCCCGCGTCGTCGAGTCCCAGCTCCACGAGCATCTTCGCGACCTTGGCCGGCTGGTCGCGCTCGCCGTCCTTGAGCAGCGAGACGAGCGCGGGAGCGATCTCCCCCGGGGTTGCGGCATGGAGGTTGTGGAGGATGACCACCGCGTTGTAGCGGACAGTAGGGTCGCGGTCGGCGAGCACTTCCTTGACCGCGGGAACGGCGTCCTTGGCCGCGTCCTTGAGCTTGGCCAGCGCATAGCTGGCGCTGACCCGCACGTGCGCGTCGGGATCCTTGAGGGCGGCGGCCAGGGCGGGCACGGTGTCCCAGGCCCCCATGTCCCCCAGGGCCTCCGCCGCCGCCGCGCGCTCGTCCGGCTTCTTCGAGGTGCTCAGCTTCTTGACGAGCTTCGCCGCCTTCTCCTTGGGCGTCTCCGCTGGCGCGGGAACGGTCCCGAGCAGCAGCAGGGCGAGGACCATGGTCGTGGCCTTGATGACGCGTGACATGCGCACCTCCGGGAAGCGGCGGGTCACGGCGCGGCCTGGATGAGCTTCTTCATCTCGGCATGGGTGCCGGCGGACTCC
>DASTLK010000769.1:0-4483 GCA_035715025.1 Vicinamibacteria bacterium | reverse complement strand
CCAGCGCGCGCAGAGCGCGGGCGGCCTCGCGCATTTCGTCGACCGTGCGGACGGGACGGCCGAGGAGCGACTCCGCCTCGGACAGGTTCGGAGTGACCACGGTGGCGAGAGGCAGCAGGCGCTCCCGATAGGCCGTCTCCGCGTCGCGGTCCAGGAGCCGGTCGCCGCTCTTGGCGACCATCACGGGATCGACGACGACCAGGGGCAGGCGTAGCCGCTCGATGGCGGCCGCCACCGCCGACACGATCGCGGCCGTGGCCAGCATCCCCGTCTTGGTGGCCGCCACCGGCATGTCGCTCGCCACTGCTTCCATCTGGGCGACGACCATGCGCGGGTCCACGGCCACCCAGTCGAGCACCGCGACGGAGTTCTGGGCGGTGACGGCGGTGATGGCGGAGGTCCCGTGCACGCGGTGGGCGGCGAAGGTGCGCAAGTCGGCCTGGATGCCCGCCCCTCCGCCGGAGTCCGATCCGGCGACGGTGAGCACGACCTTCACGCGCTCACGCCGAATCGCTCCTGGAAGCCCATGAACATGCGATAGGTGAGCCCCCAGATCACGACCTCGTCGATGCGGAGACAGGGAAACTGAATCGACTCGCCCTGGTGCGCGTAGTCCATGGTCGAGCGCCGGGCCGTGCCCAGAAGCTCGCCCAGGGGCAGCCAATGCACGCTGCACACCTCGTCGCTCAACACGGGCGCGAAGGATTCGTGGAGGCGGAACACGAACGGCGTGATGGTGAGGTTCATCGGGCGCAGGCGCGCCATGGCCCGTACCTCGTCGAGACCACCCAGCGGCTCGGCCGCCGCGGTCAGGTCGACGCCGATCTCCTCCCGGGTCTCCCGTATCGCGGTCGCGCGCAGGTCGGCGTCACCCGGCTCCGCGCGTCCGCCCGGGAACGCCATCTGGCCTGACCAGGGATCCTGCGGATGCTCGGCCCGCCGGATGAAGAGCACCTCGATCCCCTGCGGCCCGTCGCGAAGGATGAGGGCCACCGCGGCCCGCGACGACGGCGGGTCCGTGACCTGCGCCGGCGCGCGCGCGGCCAGGGCGGTGCGCACGTCCGTCCAGGTGGGGTCCACGCCCTCGATTTTACCGCGCCCGCGGCTCCGCCCTTCAGCGCCGGCCGGGCGCGCGATTGCGGCCGAGGAGCGCGTGCCCCTGGGTGAGCCACAGGAACGCCATGTTCGGCGGAAGGTGCGCGTCGAGGAGCATCTGGTCGACCTCCGCCGGCCCGAAATAGCGCAGCTCGTCGATCTCGCTCTTCTGGGGCCGGAAGTCCTCGAGGGGGACCGCGGTGCGGCCGTGGTAGATCGCGAGGTGATAGAGGACGTGGCGGCGGCCGCCATCCGGCGCGTGGCGCACGTCGCGCAGGTTGAGCTGGAAGGACGCGCGGTGGAAGAGCACGGTCCGGGTCAGGTCCTCCGACCGCTCGAGCGCGTCGAACTCATGCCGGTCGCGCGCCAGACGCACGTGCGGCGAGGCAGGATCGTCGAACAGCTCCTCGCCCGCCTCGCGCACCGCCGTGGTGTCGAACTCCTCGCCCGCGCTGACGTGACCGCCGACGGACTTGTCCCAGCGGCCTCCGTTCTCCTTGTCCGCGGGCCGGCGCTGCATCAGGAGCTGACCGCGATCGTCGAGGATCAGCACGTTGACGGCGCCCACGGCGAGGCCCGAGGACTTGGCCGCGCGCCGCGGCTGCGCGCCGACCACGCGGCCTTCGCTGTCGTAGACGTTGAGGAGCTCTTCCGCGGGCTCGGGGGCCATGCGGGAATTCTAGACCCCGCGTCCGCGTGTGCGGGCTCACCGCGTCCGGGGTGGGACGGCTATCATCATGCTGGCGGCGATGCCGGTCTTCAAGCTCGACGAGCGGCTGGAGTTCCCGCCCGCGGACCTGGCGGACGACGGCCTCCTTGCCGTCGGCGGGGACCTCAGCCCGGAGCGCCTGGTGCTCGCGTATTCGCGCGGCATCTTCCCCTGGTACGAAGACGGCCTGCCCATCCTCTGGCATTCGCCGGATCCGCGCATGGTCCTGGAGGCGGACACGCTTCGGATCCCTTCCAGCCTCCGCAAGACGATGCGCAAGCGGCCGTACCGGCTCAGCCTCGACACCGCGTTCCCGTCCGTCATCGAGGCCTGCGCCCAGGCGCCGCGCCCCGGTCAGGACGGCACCTGGATCACGTCCGAGATGCGGGACGCCTACATCCGGCTCTTCCGCCTCGGGCTCGCGCACTCGGCCGAGGCCTGGCGCGGCGACGAGCTGGTGGGTGGCCTCTACGGAGTCTCGCTGGGCGCGATCTTCTTCGGAGAGTCGATGTTCGCGCGCGCGCCCGACGCCTCGAAGATCGCGTTCGTCACCCTCGTCTCCGAGCTGCGGCGTTGGGGCATCGAGCTCATCGACTGCCAGGTCTACACGGACCACCTCGCGCGCTTCGGCGCGGTGGAATGGCCCCGCGTACGCTACCTGCGCGCGCTGGACCGGCTGCTGCGGAGACCGACCCATCGCGGCCGTTGGCGGTACGCGGAGGAGCGGGCGGCCTCCGGCGGGCCGGCCGCGCCCGGGTCGACCGCCTGAGCCGTGGGCGCGGCCCCGACCGGCTGCGTGAGCGCGCGGAAGAAGGCATCCGCCATCGCGGAATAGCCGCGGTCGTTCGGGTGCACGTGATCGGAGAACAGCTCGGGCAGATCCGGCGTCTCTGCGCGCATGGCGGCATTGAGATCGGCGACGATCGCGCCCTCCGCCCGCGCCATGGGGACGAGCGCGGCGTTGGTCTGGTCGACCCAGAAGTTGCGCTCGTCGGCCAGTCGATTCACGTAGGCGGGGTTGACGGGGATGATCGTGGAGACGACGGGGATCGTCCCCGCGGCCTTGGCCTGCCGGATCATCGACCGCGTATTCTCGATGGTGAAGCACGTGATCACGCGGTGGCAGGCGGAGAGGTTCCAGTCGTTGGTGCCGTAGAGGATGAGAACGTAGGCGGGATGCTCCGCGGCCAGGCTGCCCCCGATGCGGTCCCTGCCGTCGTCGCTGCGGGTCGATTCGATGCCGTCGTCGATGACCTCCGCGCGCCCCCAGTAGTCGCGCAGGCTGGACTGGAGCGCGCTGCGATACCCGCGCGAACCGCGCGACCCGTCGCCGGCGGTGATGCTGTCCCCGAAGGCGAGATAGGTGTTCGGGCGGTTGGAGCCGATCGGCAGCACCACGGGGACGGGCACGCGCGCCCCTTCCGGCAGCGGGATGGCGACGGTGGGGACGCGCCCGGCTCGAAACTGGGGCGGGAGGCTCTCGGGGCGGATCTCCACCGTGCGCGTGCCCGCGGGAACGGCGGAAGCGGCGAACGAGCCCTCCGCATCCGATTCCGCGCTGCGGCCGCCCAGGTTCAGGACGACGTGGGGGAGCCGCACATCCTCGCCATCGTCGATGACCCCGTTCCCGTTCTCGTCGTAGAACACGACTCCGGAGACGGGATGGACGCTCGCCGGCGTGGGCACCGCGGTCGGACTCGGCGAGGGGACGACGACCATCGCCGGGTTGGCCCCGCCACAGCCCTCGAGGAACAGGGCGAGCGCGGCGAGGACGAGGGCGGCCCTCACGCGCGGACGTTAGCATGAACGCTGCCCGCGTCCTCGTTCGCGCCGTCCTGTGGTCGCTTCCAATCGGCCTCGGTGCCATCGCCTTCATGCTCGTCGGGCGCGCTCGTGCCGAGGCGGACCTTGCCCGGGCGGCGGAGCGCCTGACCGCCGTCCGGCCGGCGGAGGCGCGTGCCCTCCTCGAGCGGCATCGGGACTCGCGCCGGCTGGGCGGCCGGGCGCGCGCGGGCCTGGCCGTGGCGGCGGTCATGGAGGGCACGCCCGCCTCCGATGACTTCCCTCCCGCCGCGCTCGCGTTCTACCGGACGCGCGCGCTGATGGACGCGGCCCTCCGCCGCGGCGATGGAGGCGCGAGCCTTCGCCTGGCCCGCTTCGCGCGCGAGCACGGGGACCCGGGCGCCGCCGCCTACGAAGCGGCCGCCCTCGTCGAGGGCGGCGACGATCGCGCGGCGGCGGCGATGCTGGCCGAGTTCCCGGGCATCGGAGCCGCGCCCGGCCTCGGCCAGCGCGTGGCGCGAGTGCTGGAGGCGCACGGCGCCGGGGCGACCGTCACCGTCACCGATCGGCGCGGCGTCCTGGCCGGGTTCCTCGACGCGGGAGGCACCTTCCGTCCGGAGCCGGGCGGGGCCGCGGAGTCGATCCCGGCCCCCGCCCTCGCCGCGGCCGGGGCGGGCGAGCGGCACGGCGGCGTCCGCCTCGCCACGGACTTCGAGCTGAGCGCGACCGCGGTGCAGGCGCTCGGCGCCGAGCGCGGCAGCATCGTGCTCATCGACCTGGCCACCGGCCAGGTGCGGGTGGCCGTCACCGATGCGCGCACGCGCGCCGCTGCCGGCGGCGGGACTCCCGCCTTCGACCAGGCCCGCGAGCCGGCCTCGATCGCCAAGATCGTGACCG